>CAYMSG010000284.1:3545-5578 GCA_964392955.1 uncultured Chitinophagaceae bacterium
AAGAGAATGTGGAGCTTCGCCACTTTACCATTATTGATGAAGCACACTATATGCTTGGTTTCGATAACAAACCACTTCGTGATTTAATTGCTGTTGGTCGTAACAAAGGGCTAAGTATCATCCTTGCCACACAAAACATGGACAGTTATAAAAGCGAATATTTCGACTTCTATGCTAATGCACAGTATCCGCTAATTATGAAACAGCAATCTATTAATGACGGTGTAATTAAAGACCTCTTTGGAGTTTCGGGCAAAGAGTTTCAGGAAATTAAAGAAGCAATTGCAGGTTTGCAAAAGGGTGAGCTGATCATTAAAAACCCGATGGCCATTGCTTTAGGTATGGGTAAAAAATTCAAAAAAATAAAAGTGAGTCATTTGATTTGATTAATTAAAAAGATTTATCACTAAATGCAAAACCTACTCCTAAACATCATCCCATTCACGCCACCTGTAAAAACAAAAACCTTCGCATTTTATAAAGAAGGTTTTCCTGGTGCCTATTCTGTTTTTATCGGCGATGATTTGCTGCCGCTGGTACAACATTACCATACCCCCGATCCTAAAAGAACAGAAACGCAATGGCTCTACAGCGATTTTCTGCCACTTAGAGAAGGAGGTATAGAGTTAGAAATTGACCTGAGTGTTCATCTTCAATTTGCAGAACATTATTATCGATTTATAATTAGCAACTACTTCCGGAATGTCGCACCCATTATGCGGCGCAACTTTACAAAGGAAGTAGAGTTATGGATGCTTGATACTTCGTTGAAAAACGTGGAGTACAACCAGTATTACAAATTTACATTGGCTGTGCAGCACAGTGTAAATAAAACACCTGAATTGATTGTTTCTTACGACGGTAATTCAAGAGTACTCAAAAAGAGTATGGCAGAACTGCCGGGCTTAGATACGCTCATATACCGTTGGATGAATTACAAAGGGGTTCTTTACCATTGGGGCGATTCCTTTCCGGCAGAAGCCCTTCGAAATCAGAATGAAGTATATCCTGTAATCAGTAACCAACTTGGTACCGAACTGGAAATCATTTTTCCAAGGTCAGAAAAGAACAATCGCTACCCAACGTACTTTAAACTTATTACTGGGTTTTATAACAAGTATCTCAATAACGATGATTTCAGAAAAGAAATTCCATTAGCTGCTGATGGGTTCATAACAAAAGAAGAAGGCTCATTTCAACGAATAGATGCAGAAGCAAGTTTGTTGGAATACGGCAATAAGGCTACCGGCACCGATCCTCATAGCGGTATTAAAAAAGATGGGCCTTACAGAACAATAGAAAAACCGTATAATGTAAAATTGTTTTTTGTACACCAGAAGTCAGATAGTGCTATTGTACAAAATCTGAAAGATTGCTTTGATAATGGATTGAACGGTGCAAAATCATTAAATGAGTATGTAAAGTTTCCGTATAGCTATAAGGATGAATGGAATATTACTTTTGACAGGCTTCAGGATGCTGTTACTGTTTGTTACCATGAATTTGAAAACAGAAAAAAAGAACATAATGTCCGCTACCTTATAATCTACCTGAGTCCAATAGCAAAAGAGGTAGCCACAAAAGAGGAAAAACGAATTTATGTACGACTGAAAGAAATGTTTTTATTCTATGGTTTTCATTCTCAGGTAATTTATAAGGAAACAGTATTGAAATCAAATTTCAATTTTTCACTGCCAAACATTCAAATTGCAATGTTGGCTAAATTGGGCGGTGTTCCATGGCGTTTGAAAAGAGATCCGGCCAAAGAATTGATAGTTGGTATAGGAGCAGGTTATGTAAAATTTGCCAAAAGTAAAATGCTTGGTTCGGCATTCTGCTTTGATAACGATGGAAAGTTTCTAAACTTTGATTGTTTCCCGGCAGATGATACAGATGCACTTGCCGCTTCAATTCGCCTGGCTTTACTTGATTTCAGGAGTAAGAATCCACATGCAAAAAGGTTGATCATTCACTTTTACAAATTAATGAGCAGGCGGGAGCTAAAGCCAATTTTAGATATGCTTTATAGTCTC
>CAYMSG010000285.1:0-3576 GCA_964392955.1 uncultured Chitinophagaceae bacterium
GAAAATGACGGAGAAGAAAGAAGTGACTTGTGGCGACGTAGGTTATCTCATCACCGGTATTAAAAATGCCAAAGAGGTGAAAGTGGGTGATACCATTACCCTGGCTGCCAATCCAACTAAAGAAGCTATTCGTGGTTTCCAGGAAGTGAAGCCGATGGTGTTTGCCGGCATCTTTCCCGTAGTGACAGAAGATTTTGAAGAACTGCGTGATTGCATGGATAAGCTTCAGTTAAATGATGCTTCCCTGACATTTGAATTGGAAACATCGCAGGCCCTCGGCTTTGGTTTCCGTTGCGGCTTCCTCGGATTGCTGCACATGGAAATCATCCAGGAGCGATTGGAGCGTGAATTCAACCAAACCGTTATTACTACGGTTCCCAACGTAAGTTTTATTGCGTACACAACACGTGGTGAAAAAGTACAGGTAAACAATCCTGCACAAATGCCCGAGCCAACGGCTATGGACCGGATTGAAGAACCCTATATCAAAGCACAGATCATTACCAAGCCCGATTATATCGGTAATATCATGACGCTGTGTTTGGGCAAACGTGGTATCCTCATCAATCAAAGCTATCTTACACAAACACGTGTGGAACTGATCTTCGAAATGCCATTAACAGAAATTGTATTTGATTTTTACGATAAACTGAAATCGCAAACACGTGGTTATGCATCGTTCGATTATAACCCGATTGGTTACAGGGATGCAGACATTATTAAGATGGATGTACTGCTGAACGGCGATAAAGTGGATGCCTTGAGTGCATTGATCCATCGCAGCCGTGCACAGGAATTTGGCCGGAAGCTTTGCGAAAAGCTGAAAGAGTTAGTTCCCCGTCAGCAGTTCCAGATTGCTATCCAGGCGGCCATTGGTGCAAAGATCGTTGCCCGTGAAACCATCAGTGCCATGCGGAAAGATGTAACAGCAAAATGTTATGGCGGTGATATCAGCCGTAAACGAAAACTTTTGGAAAAGCAGAAAGAAGGGAAGAAGCGGATGCGCCAGATCGGTAACGTAGAGGTTCCACAAGAAGCGTTTCTTGCTGTATTAAAACTTGACGATTAACAAACTCTATTCCTCCCTTTTGGGGAGGTTAGGAGGGGCAGCCGCAGGAAGCGTTCTTAGCGGTGTTGAAGCTGGATGATTAAGATAAAGAAGTCCTGAGCGTTCTTCGACTTCGCTCAGGATACAAAGAGTCAACTAAAGACATTAAGCAAAGTCGAAATGCCATATCGAAAGCACAAAGAATCATCTTTGTGCTTTTTTATTGAAGTAAGTTTGTGTAAATTCATTTTCAATTACCCACATTCACATAAACCAATAACCATGAGCGATTTTACACTTAACAAAGAGCCCGATCTGATCGTTACAGCCCGTTTTATTGAGAAAGGGGAGGATAAAGGATTATCCGGCAGCGATTATACGGTTCGGTTATACGACCGGGATATTGCCGACGATGATTTTTTAGGTGAAAGCAGGCTGGATGAAGAAGGGCATATCCGCATTGCATTTGCACATGATGCGTTTGTAAACGATGCAGCATTTAAAGAAGCAAAACCCGATTTTTACTTTATGATCATGAAAGAGGGGAAACCTGTTTACGCTACCAAAGTGTTGGAAGACCTGAGTATTGAAGATCTGCAACAATTCAAAATGGGCGAAGGTGAGGTGGTTGACCTGGGAATTTTCCTGGTGGATGTGCGATGAGTATTAATTGAATAATAGGTAAAAGGCTGATGAAAAACCTTCATCAGCCTTTTATATTTCAGGAATGGGTTTCATGAAATACAATGCCATGTTGTTTCAGTTCTTCCAATACCGGTTCATAAATTTCTTTTCGTGTCGGGATGTGCAGACCCTTCAATTTTATTTTTTCTTCCAGTATCAATTTTGCTGCAATGCCCAGTGGCAATCCCACTGTTTTGGCCATTGCTGTGCGTAAGCTGTCTTCTCCTTTTACTACCAAGCTGCTGTTGATGGTTGATTTTTTTCCGTTCAGTGAATATTCAATTTCATGCAGCATTACAATCATGTCTTTATCGGTTGGTTGCAGCGCCAGTTTTTGTTCAACACAGTATTGCAGAATATCTGCACTGCAACGGACATGTGATGGCAGGGCTTTCTCCGTTTCAAGATCAAGAAAAGTAATTTGTTCAAGAATAATGTCATGTGCCGCTTCGGCAACATACAGTTCAAGATACATACGAAGGCTGAGTTCACGGCCTTCCACTTTGTTCAGCTTGGCAGCCAACCAATCTTGAAATGTACGGCACTGGCTCACGAGTGCTGTATCGTTTTCATTGGTTAAGTCAAGATCAACCAACACATCCCATCCTTTGCAAAAATCAGCATAGCGAAGTGTTGTACGGATAAAAGTGGTTGCATGTTCCAGCTGGTAAAGCGGAAGATAACTTAATGAATCACGGTTGGGGTACCATGCAAGCAAGGGCAGGTTTTCGATTTGTACTTCATGACAGTTTTCAAATACCTGCCTGTATTCTTTTGTAACAATCTGACCGTTTTCTTTGTAAGCTGCACCTGCCTGTCCGGCCATCACAATGTTGCGTGGGTTCCAGCTGATTTTATAATGCCAGGGGTTGTCGTCGCTTTCAGGTGCAACCAATCCACCGCAATGCGATTTGAATGATGTGATCGTTCCGCCCTTCATTCTTATGTCATCAAACAACTGCATGGCACTCATATGATCAATGCCGGGGTCAAGCCCCATCTCACACAAAAACAATAATTCTTTACTGCTGATCTCCGCTTCCAGGTTTTTGATGGCATCATCTACATACGAAGCGTTCAACAGATTTCTGCCAATGGCCACACAATCGTTGACAACATGAATGTGTAAAAAAGGAGGGAGGAGTGAAATTACAATATCAGCAGCTTCAATCAATATCCGGCGTTCATCTGCATCCGTTACGTTCACTTCAACTGCTTCTGTGTTGGAGGCAGTGCCAAGTTTTGCTTTCGCCTGTTCAGCGTTGGCATCGGCTACAATCAGTTTCCAGCGCTTTTCGCTGACTGTTGTTTTCAGATAGTCAATTAAAACCGTTGCAGATTTTCCGGAACCAAATACAAGAATTGTTTTCAAACCAGGATTGTTTTAAGGCAATAAAGTAAGGTGAGAATTTGCAAACTGCAATGAGCAATCTTACTCTTGAATCAGTTTTGGGTGTTTGCCCATCTATCAATAAATTTGCCCCACTTTAAAACAAAGTTATTTCAATGAGAACAATTGCAATGCGTGAAGCCCTGCGGGAAGCGATGCAGGAAGAAATGCGTAGAGATGAGAATATATTTTTGATGGGTGAGGAGGTAGCTGAATACAATGGTGCCTACAAGGTGAGCCAGGGTATGCTCGATGAATTTGGTGATAAACGTGTGATCGATACACCCATTTCTGAACTCGGCTTTACAGCAATTGCAGTAGGTGCTGCGCAAAACGGCTTACGTCCCATTGTTGAATTTATGACCTGGAACTTTGCCGTGCTGGCATTGGATCAGATATTGAATACGGCTTCCAAAATGCTGGCCATGAGTGGTGGACAGGTTGGTTGCCCCAT
>CAYMSG010000285.1:3586-5567 GCA_964392955.1 uncultured Chitinophagaceae bacterium
GTGGTGCCAATGGTTCTGCCGGACAATTGGGAGCCCAGCACTCCACAGCATTTGAAAGCTATTATGCAAACATTCCCGGCTTAAAAGTCATTTCTCCTTCCAATCCATACGATTCAAAAGGATTGTTGAAAGCTGCGATCCGTGATAACGATCCGGTTGTTTTTATGGAAAGTGAATTGATGTATGGTGATAAAGGCGAAGTGCCCGAGGGCGAATACATTATTGAAATCGGAAAAGCAGATATTAAGCGTCCCGGTCGTGATGTTACCATCGTATCGTTCAATAAAATGATGAAGGTGGCTTTGGCTGCCGCAGAAGAACTGGCGAAAGAAGGAATTGAGGCAGAGGTGATCGATCTCCGCACCATTCGTCCCCTGGACTGGTTCACGATTCTGGAGAGTGTGAAAAAGACCAACCGTCTGGTAATTGTAGAAGAGCAATGGCCGTTTGCGTCGGTATCATCAGAAATCAGCTACCGCATTCAGAAAGAAGGGTTCGATTACCTTGATGCGCCGATCCGCCGTATTACAAGCGCCGATGCCCCCATGCACTATGCGCCAACGCTGGTAGGTGCTTATTTACCCGATGTGCCACGTACGGTAAAACTGGTAAAAGAAGTGATGTACCTGAAGAAGTAACAAACTGAAAATAAGCACGAAAGCCGGTCATTTGATCGGCTTTTTTGCATTCCGGACAAATAAGTGCTCAGATAATTTTTTATTCAAAAGAATTGAAGCATATTTGCCACGGTTTTTCATAGGATATTGGATTTTAAACGAAGCTGGATTTCTATCCGGCTTTCTTTTTTTACACAGCAATCCCCGCCGCTGTGCGGAATGTAACCGATCAAGGCCATTTTCTGCTAAGGCATTAATCCTTCCACAAACAAGCGAAGTGTGCTTAATAAAAGCCACACGAATCCATAAGTAATAAATACGAGCGAAAGGCCCAGTGCTGAGATCTTCATTGCGATCTTCCAGGTTGGCTGCGTAGAGATTGAACTTAACTTCATAGGGATTGGTTTTGGTACATATCAAATGTAGACATCATTTGATTCCCAAACAATCGGAGAAAACCTGTATTTTTTAATGGTAATTACCGAACCGTTTTTATCGCCAGCTACGTAACTGGTTTGCGTAGAATGTCCATTCAGGTGTATAAATAGCAGTAAACTTATCAGCTCGATACCAGGGACTTAACAATTTTTCATTCTTATTTTGAAGCACATGAATATCCTGTGCAGGCATGTAGCTTTGTGCCAGTAAATAAATAAGTTCGCCTGTTTGCCGGTGCCTCGCTACATCCATGATTAGTACCGCATGACCGGGCGAGCCGCCTTTGATCAGCACATCACCAACCATTAATTGATCCCATGATTTTAGTTTCAATTCTTTTTCGAGCGATAAGGTGCCGCACATGCCAAACACCGTTTCCAGGTAGCTTTGCCAGCCACGGCTTTTGTACTGCTCCCAGCAATACTTTTTACCTGCATTATCCGCAAAGCAAATCGGTTGCTGTTGCAACTTCAGGTATTCGGCCCGTAACCGCATGACAGCATCGGCACATTGTTGCAGGTCACGTTTTCCTACAGATATATTCAGCACTGCATATTGTGCCGTTTGATTGTGCTTTGGCTGACCGTTGTAGAGATAAACCGTTTTTTCTTTTTTCAGCGGTTGTGTACGGAGAAAAGATCCAAAGCTATTTGCAGCAAGCGATACACGTTCATAGCCGGCTGGTAATGGTATTTCATTGATTTGTGCTGGATGACTGGTAGTTGATAAAGCTGACCCATGATACTGATCGGTATTCAGCAATACAAGAAAGGTTGATGCAAAGAAAAAAGCAACTGCATTCATACTTGCATGGTTTTTGGTTAGCTTTGAAGCAATTCAAATTATTTTCCACAAAAGAATTTGTTAAACCATATGAGTCAGATTTTAATTATTGATGATGAGAAAGCGATCCGTAAAACATTAAG
>CAYMSG010000286.1:0-5543 GCA_964392955.1 uncultured Chitinophagaceae bacterium
TAAAGAACAGAAAGGTTGCCCGTAACGAATGGCCAGTGTGTTTATAAGCGATCAATGTATGAATGCCGCAAATAGCGATCAACCAGGGAACTAACGATGCATTCTCCACCGGATCCCATGCCCAGTAACCGCCAAAGGTTAAACTTTCATAGGCCCAGGCGGCTCCCATCATAATACCCAATCCTAAAATCCCGGCACTGAACAAGGCCCATGGACGTGCGGGCAGTACCCAACCTCCAAAATCTTTTTTCCATAGTCCGGCAATGGCAAAGGCAAAGGGAACAAGTGTGCTGGCAAAACCAAGGAAGAGCACCGGCGGATGAATCGTCATCCAGTAGTTCTGCAACAACGGGTTTAAACCATTCCCATCACGGATAAAGCTGAGATAATCGCTGCGCAAATGTCCCTGTGCATCAAAGCCGATCGGAAATTGTTCGGGGCTTAACATCCCTTCGTTCCGCATTAACACAAAAGGATTACTTCCTATTTTGAAATCAAAGAAATAAATACCGATGACCATAGTTGCCAATGCAAACTGCATAAAGCTGATGGTGGTCATTACGGGTGCTTCCCATTTTTTTTCACGTAAGATGATAATACCGCCGAGTACACAATGCCAGAAACTCCAGAGGAGAAAACTACCCTCCTGTCCTTCCCAGAAACAAGCCAGGATGTATTGCATGGGCAATTGGTAATTACTGTGCTGCCATGCGTATTTGTATTCGAAGCGGTGATTGGAAATAATGAAATAAAGTGCAATGAAAATCCCGATCACGGAAATGATCTCTGCCAAAAACGACACCCGTGCAATCCGCTTCCAGCTTTGTTGAACAGTTGGAATGTGCGACTGTGTTGCTTTGAAATAAGCAATCGTTGCCAGTAATGAAGCTACAAACGAAAGTATAGCCAGGAAGTTTCCTATTTGTCCGGGCAGTAATTGTTCACCTATAAATGGCATGTTCAGATAATTGGTTCAAAAAACAGTTGTACAAGTTGAATGGGGAAGCAACATCAATCTATCCCGGTAGTAAAGCCGGGACGACATTATTTCGCTACTGTGCTGATCTTTGTTTTTTCATCAACATACTTGCTGGGGCATTTGATGAGGATATCATCGCACAAAAAAGCACTGTCGGTCATTTTTCCTTTCAGTACCATCCGTTCGCTGCGTTCCATATCAGTTGGCGGCTTGCCTTTCATATAAACCACTTTGGCAACTCCACCTAACGAATCTTTGATATGAAAACTGAGGTAGTTGGGATTCTTCAATGCATCGTATTCGATCTGCTTACCATTAGCCGTATCCAGCTTAGCAATAAGATGTAAAAACTTTCCGGGTTTGGCTTTAGCTGAATCAATCGTGTCGTAAGTTGAAAGATCGCTCATGGTACTGATCAGGATACCGATGGCTACTGCAATAACTACTAAAATCAGGATATGTGACGTCTTCATCTGCTCCTCTTTTTTGTGCAGCGCAAAGTTAGACCAAAAACAAGTTGCTTTACAGTCTGTTTGAGATTAAAACACAGAATATTGGATAGATGGGGCAAAACAAGGCAACAACTGTTCAAATACCTCTTTCAAACTTCGTTTTTTACTTAAACTCACTTCAACTTATAACGTAACATCCACAATTGAAGCCCCTGCTTAGTGTGCAAAACTTTCGGTGCAACTATCGCTTGGTGTTGTGCAGTCTATTACCTTTGCAAACTCTTTTCAAATTGCAACGATCATGGCCGATCTATCCGGGTTTGACCCCAACAGCGCTGGAAACCCCAATTACAACATATTCGGACTTCCTTTTACAGAAGAAGATGCAGACCTTATTGTGTTTCCCGTTCCCTGGGAGGTAACAGTAAGTTATAAAGCTGGTACTGCCCGTGCGCCTGAACACATTTTCAGGGCCAGCCTGCAGGTTGATCTGCATGACAACGATACAAACGACGCTTGGCGTCGTGGTATTTATATGCGTGACCTGGACCGGAAGATCCTGCTCAAAAGCGACTACCTGCGCAAAGAAGCCGAGCTCTATATTAATTATATATCGCAGGGCGAAAACGTGAACGATAATAAGTTCATGTGCAAAACACTCAAGGAAGTGAACGAAGGAAGTTTGTTTCTCAACAATTGGGTGTACGAGCAAACCAAAGAATTACTGGAAAAAGGAAAACTGGTTGCGCTCCTCGGCGGCGATCACAGCACTCCCCTGGGTTATTTTAAAGCCATTGCTGAAAAACATGGCGACTTTGGCATCCTGCAAATTGATGCGCATCTGGACCTTCGTGAATCATACGAAGGGTTTAAATATTCGCATGCCTCTGTGATGTTCAATGCGCTGAACGAAATACCGGAGCTCAAGAAACTTGTGCAGGTAGGCATCCGGGATTACGGCGATAATGAATGGAAAATTGTTTGCGACAGCAACTTCCGCATCATCACCTATCTCGACCGGGATATGAAAGAACGCCAGTACGAAGGGCAAACCTGGAAACAAATTGCTGATGAAATCGTAGCTCAATTGCCTGCAAATGTTTACATCAGTTTTGATATCGACGGGCTCGATCCCAAACTTTGTCCGCACACCGGCACACCGGTTATGGGTGGATTGGAGACCGAACAAACATTTTACCTGTTCCGGAAAATTATCAGCAGCGGTCGTAAACTGATTGGATTCGATTTGAACGAAGTGGGCATCAGCACCAATGAATGGGACGAAAATGTAGGAGCACGTGTTTTATACAAACTATGTAATATGTTATTGGCTTGTAACCCCAAATAAGCTAAGCGGTCAAATAATGCAGAAAGGATTCATTTATATGAATCCTTTTTTTATGAAATGCAGAGCACGAGAGAAAAAACCTCATATGCTATTTTATTGCCAATTAAATTTCAGGCATAAAAAAAGGCCGTCCCTGAAAAGAGTCGGCCGTTGCTAACCTATGAAAAACACCTACGTGCAATATAGAGCAAAAAACAATTCAGTGTGTGGTTAAAAACGACATTCTAAACTGATAATGAAAAATCTGACAATTGAAAGATAGAAGGAAAAGAAAATGGAGGATGCTTATAAAAACTCTTGACGGGTTCTTTAAAAAAAAATAGGCCGTCCCTAAAAAGAGTCGGCCGTTGCTAACCTATGAAAAACACCTATGATGCAAAAGTAGATGGCTGGTAGGATATATTTTGTAGTATAAATTCGATAATTGCCATTTTCAAAAATATTTTTCACCTGCCTGTTTACATTCCGGCTCGCTCTTATTAGAAGAGCCGCTTACCGGCCCTTTCCAAATTAAAGGTTGAAATAGTTTCCAGGTATGAGAATTAGTATATCTTTACAACGCCTCGCTTGGTTTACCCGGTGCACATCAGTTCGTAAGCTTTTGTCTCTTGCACCGGTTGTAGCAAAAAAGTCCGTTCAGTTCGCATTCAGTTATTTGTATCGAATCAGTTAATCAGTTATTTGTTCAAAGCCTCGCTGTTAGTAGTTATTTATTAGTTCACACTTTTAAACTTAGTACTATGAAGCTTTCTGATTTTATTCTGTTAGATGAGAAGAAAAAAACGTTTGCTGTTCTGCACCAGGGGATCCTGGTAGGTAAACGACGACTACATGATTGTATGATCTTTTTGTTTCAGTTAGAAGGATACTATGTTGAAACATGGTGTAACGCTGAAAACAAAGCCATTGAAGAATTCAGAGTGTTTGAGAACACTCAATTGTTACAACCTTATCTTGAAAACATTTCACTGAAAGGTATTGTACAGTAAAACAGGCGAACGTCATTCACAGTACGGGGGTTAAACTTACAGAGAAGCAGTGTTGCCGAAGCTCTTATTTCTGAGATTGAAATAAGAGTTTTGGTACTCTGCCTTTATTCAGTTACATTTGCAATGTTATTTTGAGTCTCGCATCAGTAATAGTTATTATTCTTCTTTGCATCAGCATCTTAGTTAGTTTCTTACTTCTTGCCTCTCTCAAGGATTTATCAATTTTAATTTTACAAGAACATGAACATTTATGTTTCAAACTTGAGCTTCAACGTACAGGATGAAGACTTAAGAGAGTTTTTCGCTCCTTACGGAGAAGTTACTTCAGCAAAAATCATTAACGACAGAGAAACCGGCCGTTCACGTGGTTTTGGTTTCGTTGAAATGAGTGATGATGCTGCTTCTAAAAAAGCTATCGCTGAGTTAGATGGCGCTACAGTTGAAGGCCGTGCCATCAAAGTAGTAGAAGCAAAACCAAAAGAAGATCGTCCTGCACGCAGCGGCGGTGGTTACAACAACGGCAACAGTTACAACAAGAACAGATATTAATTTATAGTTCATTGCCTTTCTGCAAAGCCCGGTTTATCCGGGCTTTGTTGTTTTCAGCAAAACACCTCTCTCCTTTTTAATAGCTGGTTACTGCTGCCGGCGGGCAAGTTCGTCTTTGATTTTTTTCAACTGTTGTATATTGATGATGAACAACGGCAGGAAAATAACGGGCAGTATACTGAACACTCCAAAACCACCACGTACGGTTAAAAAAACAGAAGCCGCACTCATCATAACAAGTGAAAGCCCCAGAATTGGTGTTGTCTTTTTCAAAAGAGCTTCTTTGTTTTTTAATTCACCAATAGTTAATTCATCAAGAGGTGGTTGCGCCATGAAATGTTGTTTTAGGTAGCCAAGATAGTAAGATAAAAAATGATTGACCATTTACCTGTTATGTACAAGAATTCTTCAGCAAAGCATCAACCCTTCATTCATTTATTTTTCCCGATTTGCTGTAACAAGTCCACTAATGCTTCCACTGCCGACCATTGCGGATTATGATCTGCTTCGAGTTGTACAACCGGCCAGCCTTTTTTCTTAGCCCGTTCAGCCTGGAAGGCAAAATCATCTGTTGCTGCATCAACTCCTTTTGCCACGGTTATAATATAAGTGGTTGACAGGTTCAACCGTTTTGCATTTGTAAGAGAAATTTTATCGGTAAATGTTTTTAACGGATGCGGTACATCTTTGGGTGGCGCCTGATCTGGTTTTACCCAGGCAGGAACTAAAAAACCATTGTTTGCCATTTTCATCACCCAATCGGCACGATCGCCCTGCATACTTACCACACTTTCACCATCATCGGGCACAAATGCATCAAGATAAATTAACTTGCTGATACGTTCAGGCACCCGATCAGCCACACCGGTAATGACCATGCCACCATAACTATGACCCACTAAAATAATATTATGCAGATCTTCATACAGGATCATGTTCACCACATCGTTGATATGTGTATTCAATCCTACTTCAAGAGATGCAAGATGCACCCGCTCCCCTTGCCCCGTCAACGACGGACGATATACAATTGCTCCAGTTGCTGTCAGTAACGAATCAGCTTTCTTAAATGCCCAGCTGCCGCCCCAGGCACCATGTACAATTACATACACAGGTTTGGTTTGTGTAAAGCTTGTTAAGGAAACTGCCAAACAACATAACAAGAAGAATAAAATAGATTTCATTTCTAAATTTACTTGATTACATCATCCCTTGATCATTGTTTT
>CAYMSG010000287.1:0-5529 GCA_964392955.1 uncultured Chitinophagaceae bacterium
AGGATTCGGGAACACTGATACAGACGTGTTGGCAAACGGATCAAACTTCAGTGCAATTGTATTGCTGATTTTTTCCGTTGCATCATTTCCTTCTGCAACGATTCTGTAGTAAATTGTCCGGCCGAGATTGGCAGCATTTGGATCAGTGAAGTTGTAACTGATGTCGCCACCATTGTTCAATTTCGAAACAGTAAAACCAATACGTTCAAAATCGGTTCTGTTCACACTTCTTTCTACTATATACTGTTTGATCCCTTCTTCATTTGTTACGTTCCAGGTTAAAACAGACGCATCGCCTTGTGCTTTTCCGGTTAAGCCTGAGAATGTAACCGGTAAAGTGCTGAACGAAGAACTTGAAACATAAAATGTTGAAAACGATGTAACATCTGCCTGCAATGCATAACCAAATGATCCGTGGTTATAAACAGTTGTTGTGAGTTTTGTAGAACCCAATGCAATCGTATTGTTGCATGGATCTGAATTCTTGAACAAAGCAAGGTTTGTTGTTCCGGCAATTCCACTGGGCTGGCCTTGTGAGTTTGTATATGATTGCAGTGCAGTGTATTCAGCAGCTGTCATGTAAATACGAACCTTTACAGGAAATGATGGATTAATAACCGGGTTGCCTGGTAACGAAATGGTAACATTTCTGTTGGAGTAAGGACGAAAAGCATCATCTTCCCGCTGGGTTGCATTGTTGCGGACAAACAACGAACTGGTTACTGTACCAAGATCATTTCCATTGGCATAAATTTCGGCAATAACATCTCCGTTTGGACCTGTAATGGGTACCCATAAATTTGTATTGTTATTGGCGCTGTTAATTGTCACTGAATTGCCGCTCACGCAGTTGTTAAGTGTACCGGCTTCAATAGGAATGGTAGTTGAAATGGCACTTGTTCCTGAAACGTGATTATATCCCAAAAATTCATAGCGTTGAACACAACCGGCACATGCAGGAATAACGGGATTGCCTGCACTGGGGCCAGAACTGGAAGTAGATCTGTCCATCACAACATAGATGTTGCGTCCGTCAGCGTGTACAGCCACATCTCTAAATCGATTCGTGCCGCCAAAATAACTGGCCGTATCTTGTCCACCTGCTCCGTTATTCAGTACATCCGATCCATCACTGTTCAATTTCATACGTACAACCCGTCCCCATTTTAAAGAGGCAAGCAGCAATGAATTTTTCCAGCCGGGGATCAAAGTTCCTGTATATAAACCAAGACCTGAATATCCTTCGCTCCACCACATACCATTGTTATTTTGTGGTTGCTGTGTGCCTCCCTGTGATGGGTTGGTATCAACACTCGGGTTTTGATAAATCGTTTGAATACTATAAAAAGGCGTCCAGGGTGAAGCACCGGGCCCGACAGGTGCAGCATAGTTTGAGTAAATCGGATCCATATAGCTTGCACCGATATTGGTAGCATTTGTAGATTCCGATACAATCAGCGGGAGTGAGCTGGTGGTAGGACCGGCTTTTGCGTTATTGTAATTACCATCGGCACTATAGCCTATTACAAGTGGATGTCCATAATTCTTTCCGTTTTCAATAATGTTTACTTCGTCATCACTAAACGGACCATGCGAAGCGCCATAAAACCTGTCTGTCCCGTTGATAGAGCCAACAGCAAAACCCTGATTATTTCTCATGCCAATAGCCCATACAGCACTTTGCACACCTAATGTAGTGTTGTAAGGATTATTATTTGGAATCCAACGATTATAATCAACAGCTCCTTGGTCGGCGTCCCCGTCTTCTTCCAGGTTAAAGCGAAGGATTTTTCCTTCGTACGAGTTGAGATTCTGTGATTTGATTGTGCGGTTAATATTTGCAAACTGTCCGGCGCCAACATCGCCCACAGCATAGTATAGATAAGGAGAACCTCCCTCATAGTTGATGATCATTCGGCCTGAGTTATGATCGTTACTTCCCGGGATGGTATCACACAAAGCGACTGGATTAACAAGTTGGCTACCATTATAATAAAAACGTACCAACCATGTTACAAAGAAATTACCTCTTACGATTTCACCGGTTATTGGATTTGTTGTTTCCAGTGGTGAATCTTCATATGCCGGTACATAGGTATGTCCGTATGCAACATAAACAAAACGCTTGGCTGGATTGGTCATGTATTCCGGATGAATCGCAAGCCCCATCAATCCTCCTTGGTAAGATGGAACTTTAAAATCTGTTCTTCCCGATGGTTGTGGGCTTGCTAATAAACCAGGCGTAAATTTCTTTTGCCATTTATTTGTCGGAGTTGAAGCTGGGTCTACAAAAGTAGTGAGATCAAGGATAATTCTATCTCCTCCATTTGTAGGATGTATTTTTCGCACCTTGTACCCGGTTGATCCAGCAGTAACAGCAGTGCCTGCACCGTTTGATGTACCAGCAGATGCTTCTGTAACCCAAAGTGAATCATCAGGACCATAGGTTATTTCCCATGGATCTCTAAGGTTTGTACCGGATGGTACAAGTGTAGTGTAGCGAAAAACTTCATTCAGCCTGCCTGAAACGATATTTGATTGCGCAGAACTTGCTTCAATGATGAGTATTGAAGCAACGATTAAGACGAGTGATTTCATGATTTTTCATGGATTTATGGAATTGTAAAAGTAATGTCATGTTAAGTCACTGTCAAGAGGGTTATTTCTACATTAAGTGCGGAAAATACGGTTTGAAGGGTTCGCAGCATCATTAATAAGCTTGTAATAACACTACATAGCACAGTATTTTTTCTGAAAATGTGATACTTTTTTACAGGAATTACGAAGTTGCGACTACCGTAATTATTCATCTTGTATCCTAAGCTAACTCTCACTACTTTTATACTTGCTTTGATAAATCCGATAACTATGAGTACAAATCTACTCCGTATAACCTTATTTGTAATTGTATGCTTATGTGCAATTGCTATCAACACTCTCAGAGCACAATCAGTGCAGACAGGTAAAAGTTATATTAATATAAGCAAGCCCACAGGTGGTACCATTCAAAATGGCGATCAATTGGAAATCCGTGCTGTAATTGCTGTAGGGGGTGGTTCCATCTATTTTGCACGTTACAATGATACACTTCCTGCAGGTGTAACCTACATTGCCAACTCCATCCGGTTTACAACTAATGAGGGTATGAATTATGGAACTCCTCTCAGGCCTACAGGTTTATTAACTGATGCAGGTGGTGATGATGAAGCACGTTTTAATGCAGGTGTGTTACGTGTAAACGTGGGAAGTCTTTCCCGCACCGGCGGACAAACGGCTGCATACAATGCAGTTGTAGCTCCCAATGCAATTGATGTTTTACCCGCAGCATCGGGTTGCCGGATTTACAATACAGGACGTCCCAGTTTTTATGGATCGGCTTGTATTATCATGATCACTTACCGGGTAATTGTAAACACTACTGCCGGTAACACAATTGCAATTCCAGGTGGGGCATTTCGCTTTAAAACCGCCAATACATTCAGTGAAGCTACCTTGCCCAGCATTGTACGTCCACTAAACAGAATGACAATAATGGTAACAGACCCTTTGCCTGTTTGTAATGCAGTAGGTACAAACTCTATCACAGGAAATGGTGGCAATTTTGGCAGCGGCTCTACCCAAAATCTTTCCCCTGCACCAGCGCCGGGTACCGTAGTTCCCGGTTATCAATGGCGTGCCTTTGCTTCACCCACTACAGGTCCTAACGACAGTATGTTCACTGTTGCAAACAATACAAGCCCAACGGCAAGCGTAAATAATAATCTTGCTTATCCAAACAGTAACCGCCAGTTTAATGTGTGGGATATTATTGGAGATCATACGGGAGCTGCAGATCCGCTGCTGGGCAATCCGGCAACTACTCCCGGACAGCCGGGAGGGTACATGGCCGTTGTAAATGCAGCCTATGGTATTAACAATGCTGTACAGCAAACTGTTACCGGACTTTGTCCCGATACTTATTATGAATTCTCCGCATGGTTCAGAAATATTTGCCGCCGTTGCAGTAGTGATACATCCGGACGAGGATCAGGATCTGCCGGCTTTAAAAGTTATCTTTCTCCAACGATTCCCAATACAAATGACTCAGCCGGTGTACTCCCCAACCTGACGTTTATGGTGGATGGGATGGATTACTATACAACCGGTAACCTTGATTATACAGCCCAGTGGATCAAAAAAGGCTTTCTGTTCCGGACCGGTCCTGCGCAAACTTCTGTCAACATTGTTATCCGAAACAATGCACCGGGTGGAGGTGGCAACGACTGGGTAATGGATGATGTAGCTTTTGCAACTTGTTTACCCGGTTTAGGAATGAGGCCCACCACCAATCCTGTTTATTGTAACAACGGGCAGGTAGATATGTCGGTTATTGTAAATACATTTTACAGCAATTATCAATATTATCAATGGGAGCGTAGTACAGATGGAGGTGTTACCTGGACGAATGCGCCATCGGCTCCCACGCCGCAGGCATTTAGTTATACGTATCAATCACCAGATTACATTGATACAGTTGCATATCCCAGCTTTCTGGCTGATGCATCAAATGCCGGTCACCGTTATCGGATCAGGGTGGGTACTTCTTTAGCAAACCTTGTTAACAGCAGTTGCGCAGTTTACAATACAACTGATGTGATTACAATTGGCCTGAACCCAACATGCGATGTATTACAAGCCGGTTTTTCTGCATTCAATACAAAACTGCACAACGAAGCAGCGAGTCTTCGCTGGCAGGTATATGATGAAATACCCAATACTGTTTATGTGATTGAACGAAGTACCGATGGTACAACGTTTGAAAAAGTAGCGAACGTAACCGGCGGTTTCAACGAACATTATGAATGGACTGATCTTATCGTAGCCCCAAGTGATGGTAAGTACTATTATCGTGTAAAAATGGAAACGCCATTAGGAAAAAAAATCAGCATGGTTTCAGTTGTATTGCTGCCGGGAAGTCCTGATCTTGAATTGCGGGTAAAGAACAATCCTTTTTACGATAAGGTTCAGGTTGAAATTGTAAGCTCAAAAAAACAGGAGGTGCAGATACAATTAATTGATATTACAACCGGCCGAATTAAAAAAGAAATAAAGCGTATGCTATTGCCGGGGTTAACTGATATAACGATCCCAACTTTGGATATCCCCGTTACAGGCATTTACATTTTACGGGTGACATATGAAGGAAAGGTTTTACAGAAAAAATTGTTGCGTGGATAAATCTTTGCACTGCAATCTTCCCGTAATTAGATATTGAAAGGAAGCTTTACAATGGCAAAATGTGGAGAAGAGGTATTTTTACCGGTGGTTTTGGGAGTTTTACTATTGCAAAGCATTTTTTTTCCTTCCATCTTTGTAGTGGTTTACCATTATCCTTTGTAAAGAAACTCTATGAAAAAGAATTGCTATTTTCTCCTAGTAAGAAGTTTTGTCGTTGCGACAACTTTTTTTCTCATACCCAATATTTCTTTTGCGCAGCCTGCGAATAATAACTGTGTCGGTGCAGTTAACATTCCTGTTAACACTGGAGCC
>CAYMSG010000288.1:0-2751 GCA_964392955.1 uncultured Chitinophagaceae bacterium
GATCATTCATGCCCTGTGAAACACGGGCATTCATATAACCGGCAATATATTCAGGCAACCAAACCTGCGTGGGTTTCCACAACTCGTTAAAATAAGAAGTGGTTGCGGTAAGGTTGTACGAGTTACCGGAGTTCTCTTGTGTGGTATACGCTCGCAGCAACCAGTTTTTACTGTTCACCTCCACTTTAAACTGACCCATTTTTAAATCCAGTAAGCTGTAACGGTCGCTGCCGGTGTAAACGGTGTTACCCGTTCCCCAGAAACCACTCACACTCGCTTCTGTATTTGAATTGAGTTTATAGTTCAGCGATCCTCCCATTTTAAAATTCACTGTATTGGGATCAATCAATTCCTTTTCAGTATAACCCGTTCTTGAAACCGGCATGCTTGAAGGCAGCGTTGCAATGATAGCTGCATAACCGGGGATGGCAGCAAAATTGTTGATGATGGGACGAATATCCCTGGCAATTTCATCGCCATACACATTGATACCGTTATAACCGGGATCAGTAACACGATCTCCGCCTGTTGGCTGACCGGTTGCACGACTGTAATTTCTGTAATCAGCCGCCACCCAGTCTTTTGCCTGAATGATCTCTGAGGTGATCTTGAATGCAAAGCGTTCGCTTACTTTTTTCGCATAACGAACGGTCCAGTTGGTATAACCTGATGGATCTCTGAACTGACCATCCGTATGCATGATACCCTGCTTCACCTGGAAGGAAAGTCCCTGGTATTTGAAGGGATTTTTGCTGTTGATGAGCAATGTACCATTCATACCACCGGGACCATACAATGCAGAGGATGCACCGGGCAGCAATTCAATATTATCGACATCCAGCTCCGACAAACCAATCACCCCACCTACCGAAAAGTTAAGACCAGGTGCCTGGTTATCCATTCCGTCAACCAATTGGTTAAAACGTACGTTACCACTGCCTAAAAATCCCCTGGTTGTAGGTGTTTTAAAGGTGAGTGAAGAAGCAAGCATATCAACACCTTTGAAATTGGTGATGATATCGTAATACGAAGCAGCCGGTGTGTTTTGAATGGTAACGGCACTAACCCGCTCAATCGATACCGGTGACTCCAGAATCTTGGTGGCAACCCTTGTTGCCGACACCACAATTTCCTGACCTAATGATGAAGCAATGGCAAGTGTAACATTAACCGGTTGCGCTGCTGAAGCAACCGTTACTTCTTGGGTCTCAAACCCAACAGAAGAAAACACCAATGTTACAGGAAGAGAGGGAACTGTAATACTGAACTCCCCTCTGTCGTTTGTATAAACACCGGCGGAAGAACCTTTTACTGTTACAGAAACAGCAGGAGCAGCATCACCGGAGCCGGCACTTTTTACATTCCCTTTTATGGTTACAGACTGTGCATAAGAAGTAATGGAGAAAAGGCAGGACATTAACAGCAGTACAAAAACTGGCAGTTTTTTTGGCATAGTCAATCGTTTTTGGTTAAGTAGTAGCAAAATACTGATTGTTAGTATTATTCAGAAATTTTCTTTCTAAAGGCAAATCACCCTTTTTTTGAATTTTTCAAAACAACAACAGAAAAACAGAATTTGGCCGGTTTAAGCGGATGCAGTTTTTATACTGCAACAGGTCAAAACTATTTTCATTCAACGCCTGTTCCTAATTGTTCTTGGCTTCAAAAAACACCGGGCTGGTACGAATACCCGAAACCGGGTGAAAATTTTAAAGCGGGTATTGCTTAATGCAACTCCTTTCATTTATTTCAGTTGCGATCACTAAATACTGCAACGATTGATTTACAGATTTGCGGAAACAGCCGAAAATTCAAGAAAAAAAACAACAGAAAGCACGCAGGTTGAACAAGGTAAATTAACTTCGGGCGCATGAATTTGTTTCAATTTCCCAATCAAACCAACTATTATAAAGGCAAAGTAAGAGACGTTTACAGTATCGGCAACAATTGGCTCGTGATGATTGCCAGCAACCGTATTTCAGCCTTTGATGTAATACTTCCCAAGCCCATCCCCTATAAAGGACAGGTATTAAACCAGATCGCTGCTTACATGCTGAAAGCCACAAAAGATATTTGTCCAAACTGGCTGGTAAGTGTTCCGGCTCCCAATGTAAGTATTGGCAAACGCTGCACGCCTTTTAAAATTGAAATGGTTGTAAGAGGCAACCTGGTGGGTCATGCCTGGCGAACATACGCTGCAGGAAAAAGAGAACTGTGTGGAGCGGCCATGCCCGACGGTTTAAAAGAAAATGATTATTTCCCCACTCCTATTATAACGCCATCAACCAAAGCGGATGCCGGACATGATGAAGATATTTCACCGGCAGAAATTATTGCACAAGGTATTTGTTCGCAGGCTGAGTGGGATCAGTTAAGCAGGTATGCCTTGCAACTCTTTGCCCGTGGAAAAGAAATTGCAGCAAAGCAGGGGTTGATATTGGTTGATACAAAATATGAATTTGGGAAAATAGGTGAAACCATTTACCTGATGGATGAAATACACACGCCTGATTCTTCCCGCTATTTTTATGCCGATGGTTTTGAAGAACGCCAGCAAACCGGCGAACGGCAGAAACAATTAAGCAAAGAGTTTGTGCGTGAATGGCTCATCGAAAATAATTTCATGGGCAAGGAAGGTCAAACTGTTCCTGCTATGAGTGATGAATGGATCAACACTATCAGCAAACGTTATATTGAACTGTATGAAAAAGTGATCGGCGAAACATTTGTACCCGAGGAATTAAGTGATGA
>CAYMSG010000288.1:2761-5518 GCA_964392955.1 uncultured Chitinophagaceae bacterium
ACGGAACAACGAATTGTAGCGGCACTTCAAAATTTATAATATGAGCCCGGATGCTGTTTTCCAATTATGCAATACCATTGCCTTGATTGGCTGGTTGATTTTATTGATTGCAAGTCCGTTTTGGAAAAACGTTGATCAGTTGCTGATCGGTGTTGTAATAACACTGTTCGCTGTTGTATATGCATGGCTCATCTTCCAGAGCTTCAACCCTGCTGATGTAGAAAAGTTCAGCACCCTTGATGGGATCATGGAACTTTTTACCAATAAAACGGCTGTAACGGCAGGTTGGGTGCATTACCTCGCTTTCGATCTCATGACCGGCATCTGGATAAAAAAGAATGCAATGCTGCATGGTATTTCGCACTGGCTGCTGATCCCTTGCCTGCTTTTCACGTTTATGCTGGGCCCGGTTGGATTATTACTGTACCTGTTGATCCGGCTTCTGATTACAAAAGAATATTTCGCCGATAATTATTAACCACATGTATTCATTCTTTGCCGAATTAAAAACAAGAAACAGCACGTTGTTTTATTTTGGCTGGCTTTGTCTTATCAGTGCATTGGTTTGCATTGTTCTGTCATTTACAAGTGATACCATTGTACTGGGCATCAATGCCTGGATCAAGCCCATGAAATTTTTTCTGTCAACCGTTATTTTCAGTTGGTCGATGGGCTGGTATCTCTTTTATCTGAACGATCAACGCAGAACTGCCATTTACAATTGGGTACTTATCATTACATTTTTATTTGAACTCATCTATATCACATGGCAAGCAGCAAAAGGTGAGCTTTCGCATTTCAACGTATCATCTGCATTTCACGGAATGATGTTTTCATTGATGGGTATTGCAATTACCATCATTACTGCATGGACCGGCTATATTGCCGTTCTTTTCTGGCGTAAATCATTTCCCCGGTTAAGCGAAAGTTATTTGTGGGGGATCCGCTTCGGGTTGCTGCTGTTTGTTGTATTTGCATTTGCCGGTGGTTTAATGGCAGCAAGGCTCAGCCATACGGTTGGCAGTGTAATGGAAACCACGCAAGGGCTGCCGGTATTGAACTGGAGCAGGGAGAGTGGAGATTTACGCATTGCTCATTTCGTGGGTATGCATGCTTTGCAGGTACTGCCTTTGCTTGGCTATTTTGTTCTACGTAAAAAACAATCCGTCATTTTCATCAGCATACTTTATGCAGTGATTGTATCCGCTCTTTTGTGGCAGGCACTGAAAGGCGTACCTTTAATCCCGCTCGGTGATTGATCCCTTTTTGCTTAATCTGAAAAAAGTTCCGATGTATAAATTGATCGTATTGTTTTGTTTAGTTGTTAGTGTTGTTGCAAACGCCCAGCAATATCATGTATTGATCGGCACATACACCAATGCCGGTAGTGAAGGAATTTATACATATCGCTTTGATCCAAAAACAGGCGATGTAACTGCAAACAGTTCAGTGAAAACATCCAACCCGTCTTACCTCGTTGTTTCGCCCGATAACAAATATGTTTTTGCTGTAAACGAAGACACAGAAGGAATGGTGAGTGCATTTCAATTCAACAAACAAAATGGATCACTTACGTTGTTGAACCAGGTAACCAGTGCCGGTGCACACCCCTGCTATATCAGCACCAATAAAAAAGGAAATATCCTTGTTGCAGGAAATTACAGTGGAGGAACGATAGCAGTAATGGATGTAAGAAAAGACGGTCAGCTAAGTCAGCCAAAACAGATCATTCAATTAAAAGGCAGCAGCGTAAACCGCAGCCGGCAGGAAAAAGCACATGTGCATGCAACGGTGTTTTCGTCCGATTATAAGCACTTGCTCGTGCCCGATCTTGGAACCGATAAAGTAATGATTTATAAAGTTGCTTCCGGCAGTGGTGCATTACAACCGGCAGAGCAACCGTTTGTTGAAGTAAATGCAGGAGCAGGTCCACGCCATCTTACATTTCACCCGAAGCTGAATATCGCTTACCTAATTGAAGAACTAACGGGCACCATCAGTGTATTTACATACAAAGATGGCACACTGTCGTTGTTTCAAAACACGTCTTCACATCCGATGAGTTACCAGGGTGCTTATGGCTCGGCCGATATTCATGTATCACCCGACGGTCGTTTTTTATATGCAAGTAACCGGGGCGATGCCAACTCCATTGCTATTTTCAGCATCGACCAGGAAAACGGAATGATACTGCCGGCGGGATTTCAACCAACACTCGGTATTCATCCCCGCAATTTTTCCATTGACCCAACAGGTAGTTTTTTATTGGTAGCAAACAGGGACAGTGATGAAGTGGTTATTTTTAAAATAGATAAACAAACGGGGCAATTGGAAGATACCAAAAAACGCATCAAAGTATCGAAACCAGTTTGCGTGAAATGGATTGTTACGAAATAAAAAAAATGTAACGATCAACACAAATCGATAACATCAATTAAACACGAATACATGAAAAAGATTTTTCCGGAGTCGATGCCCATTCCGAAAGGTTATTACTCCCCTGCTATTGTTCATAACGGCACCGTATATGTGAGCGGTCAATTAGCCATCAACGAAAAAGGTGAGCCGCAGATCAGCAGTATTGAAGATGAGGTACGGCAGTGCATGAAAAATATTGAAACAATCCTCCAGGCAAGTGGAAGCGATCTGCAACATATTTTGAAAGTGAATGTATTTATTGCCGATATCAGCAACTGGCCCGTTTTCAACCAGGTGTTTGCTGAAATCATGGGCGAACATCGTCCGGCACGCATTGTG
>CAYMSG010000289.1:0-5432 GCA_964392955.1 uncultured Chitinophagaceae bacterium
CAATTAAGGTTCCTGCTTCTGCGGTACATTTTTAATCTTTCCGTATTCATTCTCTACACTTTGCACTACCGATACTGCATACTTCACAAACTTGGTGCTTTGCAAATCGATTTGTTTGTTGAGTGAACGATACATACCGGTGGATGTAATGGCTACCCGTTGAAATTTCATTACTTCACTGATATCACTGCTGAGCTGTGGTTCAAGACTTGTTCTGGAGCTGGGAATATAGATCCATCCAAACGGAACGGCAAATCCTGTTGCAATCAATGTAGCAGCTGTACCAATCCCTGCCACACTGATGGCGGTGCCGATCAGGTTTTCTTTGCGCCCGATGAATTTCACCCGTGCTACTTTAATATGGCAATTGGTTGTTTGCACCCCACTGTTGAGCGATAATTTAAACAGATGTTCTTCTGTATTATATACCTCCACAAACTTTGTCATTTTTTGCAGCAAAGCCTGTTTGTATTCGTATTGCTGAATCAATCGAAGGTCCAGTTCAAGATGCAGCGTGTCGATGGAGGCGGTAGGCTTTAACAGCATTTTCTGCTGCCGGCAGGAAGTGAACAGAAGATGGCTCAGGATAGCAAAAATGACAAAATGGGTGAGTTTCGGCATGTATCTGTATTTAATCTGTCGGCAAAATAAGAAAACACCGGAAAATCTGTCAAGAACTTTTCGGGTTCAGTTTTTGTTATTACTCCTGAAGTTAACATTGGCCGCAAAGCCGGTAATTGAATTTGAAGTAAATTGTAAACGATGATAGGGCATTTCTTTTCCAAATACGATCCATCCGAAAACAGTAAATCAAAGTTTGAGCAACTGCTCGATCTGTTTACACAATTGCTCATGTACACCAGTGGCGATGTGACGGAAGCAATGGATTGGCTGAATCAACTCGACCGTAAATTTCAACTTACGAATGATGAATACGGGATGGGCGATTTTATTGAAGAGCTGAAAGAGAAAGGTTATCTCGAAGAAAACCAGATCACCGGTCAATTCAATATCACTTCCAAGACCGAACAAACCATCCGCAAACAATCGCTGGAAGAAATTTTCGGTAAGCTCAAGAAAACAAAGCAAGGCAATCACACAACGTTTAAACCAGGCATGGGCGATGAAATCAATCCGGAAACAAGACCGTTCCAGTTTGGTGATACATTGGAGCAGATCGATTTCACCAATTCCATCCGTAATGCGCAGATCAATCATGGCATTGACAGTTTTCAGATGCGGGAAGATGATCTGGAAATCCGTGAAACAGATTTCAAAACACAAACATCAACGGTATTGATGATCGATATTTCGCACTCGATGATCCTGTATGGTGAAGACCGGATTACACCGGCAAAAAAAGTAGCGATGGCGTTGAGTGAATTGATCACCACCCGTTATCCGAAAGACACATTGGATATTGTGGTGTTTGGAAATGATGCATGGTCGATCGAAGTAAAAGATTTACCGTATTTGCAGGTAGGACCTTATCATACCAATACGGTTGCAGGACTTGAATTGGCTATGGAGATTCTGCGCCGCCGCAAAAATCCGAACAAACAGATCTTCATGATCACTGATGGGAAACCCACCTGCTTGAAGATCGGTAAGAAATATTATAAGAACAGTTTTGGCTTAGATCGCAAAGTGGTGAACCGTTGTATCAATCTCGCCGCACAATGTAAAAAACTGAAAATACCTATCACAACGTTTATGATCGCCACCGATCCATACCTGCAACGTTTTGTACAGGAGTTTACAGAAACCAATCACGGCAAGGCATTCTTTGCATCGCTGGATAAACTGGGGGCATTTATTTTTAAAGATTTTGAAAGCGGGAAACGGAAAACAGTTTACTAAAGCCCCCTCCAACCTCCCCCAGTAGGGGAGGCCGCCAACACACAGCCCAAGCTTATCTATTTTTGTTGAATTTGATTTGACATGCTGAATTGGAAGAATAAGAGTTTGGATTTGTAACTGAGTACCGCTCCCTCTCTACGGGAGAGGGAGAAGGAGGGAGAGGCCAAATTGAAAGTTATAAAATAAAAATATAAACGAATTATGAGTGATCAAACAATAAAAACATTAGGTGAATTAAAGAAAAGCGGCTATCAATCAAAGAGCATCAAAGAAGAAGTGCGGCAAAATTTAATTGCCAAGCTGCAGCAAAACGAAAACGTGTTTCATGGTATATTGGGTTATGAAGACTCCGTAATTCCTGACGTGGAGCGGGCCTTATTATCACGTCACAATATTTTGTTTCTTGGATTGCGTGGACAGGCAAAAACAAGAATGGCCCGTTTAATGACGGAGTTGCTGGATGAATATATTCCTGTTGTGGCAGGTAGTGAAGTAAACGATGATCCCTTTCATCCCATCTCTCATTTTGCAAAAGAATTAATTGCAGAGAAAGGTGATGCAACGCCCATTGAATGGATCCATCGTTCAAAACGCTATGGTGAAAAATTAGCAACACCCGATGTAAGTGTAGCCGATCTCATCGGTGATATTGATCCCATCAAAGCAGCCAATCTCAAATTGAGTTTTGCCGATGAACGGGTAATTCATTACGGCATTATTCCACGCAGCAACCGTTCGGTTTTTGTGATCAATGAAATTCCCGATCTGCAGGCACGCATCCAGGTTTCGTTGTTCAATATTTTAGAAGAAGGGGATGTGCAGATCCGTGGTTTTAAATTACGTTTACCACTCGATATTCTGTTTGTGTTTACAGCGAATCCAGAAGATTATACCAATCGTGGATCGATTGTAACGCCGTTGAAGGACCGTATCGAAAGCCAGATATTGACACACTATCCCAAAACAATTGAAACAGGATTGGCCATTACGGAACAGGAAGCTGCCATCCACCCCGAGCAGGCAAAAAAAGTAGAGATCAGCGATTTGATGAAACGCATTATTGAACAGGTGGCGTTTGAAGCACGAAACAGTGAGTATGTTGATAAGAAGAGTGGGGTAAGTGCAAGACTCACCATTTCTGCGTATGAAAATGCAGTGAGTACGGCCGAGCTGCGTGCAATTCAGAACAAAGAAAAAAATACACAGGTATGGATGAGCGATCTCATTGGTGTAATTCCATCCATTACCGGTAAAATTGAACTGGTGTACGAAGGTGAGCAGGAAGGTCCCTACCAGGTAGCATTTCATTTGCTGGATAAAGCCATCCGTTCACAGTTTCTGCAGTATTTTCCAAACCCCGAACAACTCAAAAAACGCCGTCAGGAAACAGCGGCAGACAATCCGTATAAATCCATCAGCAATTGGTTTGATAAAGGCAACCAGTTAAGCTTGTTGATGAATACAAAAGATGAAGAAAAGATTCAGCAGTTGTACAGTGTAGATGGGTTGTATCCGCTGGTAAAAAAATATTTCAAGGGTGCCAATGAAAAGCAATCGGCATTATTAATGGAGTTTGTGTTGCATGGATTGGCTGCTTATTCCATTATCAGTAAAAAAGTAGTGGAAGGTCGTATTGAGTTTAACGATCTCATGGGCAGCATCATTAACCTCAATACAAAAAGTGGCGAAGAGGAAGAGGACTTTGATGGCGAAGATTTTACATAATTAAAAAGCCTCATAGTTAACAAAACTATGAGGCTTTTTTTTAGATACAATTTATCATTTAAACTTATAACCTACAGAAACACCTCCGTACAATGGCCAGAATGTTCCGCTCTCAAATCCAATAAGTGGATTAATCGCAACTCTGAATGTAACACCGTTTCCAACAGGCTGGTATCGATAACCAAGTGTCAGATGCCCGAACGTACTGTTGAACCTGTTTTCAGTATCGGTGCCCGTTCCGCTGTTATCAGATGCTGATACAATTGTGGCACCTGCCCCTAATTCAAAAAAGTTTTTTGTGCCTTCTTTGCCAACGAGGTAGTTAATTCCTAGTGGCACAAACAAGATGCTTGCTCCTCCAAACGCAAAACCGCCAAAGCCTGCACGGCCACCAATACCTGCTTCTTTTTTTGAAAATCGTGAGTCGAAATTGAAAGAAGCAATACCAGGGCCACCTAATTCTGCATACAGTTGTGGTGCCTGTGCAATTGCAAACGATGAAAGGATAACAGTAAACAATGTGGTAAATACCAGTTTTTTCATTTTTAAAATGGTTTGATTGATGATAAGATAAAAAACAGATGAAATTGAAAACGCTTTCGGATTTTCCCGCATTAAACGAAAGAGAGGTTCTGTGTAACCGCAGCGGGAACTAATTGAATAGTGTTTGTCATACTTTGATAAGGTTTGATTGATGAAATAGTTGCTGCAAAGATGCAGGAACAACGTAAATGTTATTTTCAAAATATTGTTAAACTAAATTGAAAAAAACTTTAAAACGAACTTGGGTCCTGGTTTAACACAATACAGATACTGTCATACAATCGTGGGTATTGCTTTTTTAATTCAACCGGCTTCTCAAAAAATAATTCAACAGAGGTAGCCCAGAATTCATTTTTATTGCTCAACGCATTGGCATCGAAGAGATGTGTTGTATTCGCTTTTTCTTTACGCAGTACTTCATCGTCAATAAGGTCGTAATGTTCAAAATCTTCTTTAAATGAATTCATGCGTTTTGGATTACGGAACAGGTATTGTACCTGTAATGCATGCGCCATTTCGTGCAGACCTACATTTTTCCCATCAACCGGATTTTGATAATCTTCAAAAAAATGTTTCCAGGAAAGTGTAATGGATCTTCCCTGCACATTCCCCACCAACACACGCAGCGGATCATACGCAATGTATTCTTCGGGATGAATAATAATATTCCGGAAATGCGGCAGTAGATAATTTTTCAACCCAAATGTAATCTGAACGGCTGCTGCTGAAACAAGAATGGGCATTTCACGGTAACCTTTCGGCGAATAAATATAAAAATCTTTACTGCGGATAAAACGTTGTACCCGTTCTGCAAACAACAGTTGGTCTTCAATACCCAACTTTTGAAAATACGGGTTGTATTTTTTACATACACGATGAATTTCTTCAGTGCTGAATTTCAATGTATGGCCGGGGTAAGTGTGGCAGATCATGCCTCCTTCCAATTCGTTGGTGGTTATGGCAGGCGCATACATCTGTTCCGCTTTGTGTTTTTTCATTTGTCGGAAAATAACAATGCCGATGAAAAGAAAAAATAAAATGGCAGGCATTGGTACTTCGTCGTTGGAGTTACTTTCTTCCCGTTCAACATTGTGTTGCTGTTGAGCAATTGTAAATGCGTTGTAAAACGAATCTACAAGATGCTGTTGCTCGGGGCCACCTTTCAGCGAATCAGGCAATGCATTGTATTCTTCCAGTGTATAAACAGTGAAAGTGGAGTCTTTATAAGTAAGCGTAACAGTAATGGAATCCTGCGGCATAATTAATCATCAGTGAGCAGATCATTCTCTTCCAGTAAATTAATA
>CAYMSG010000290.1:0-5426 GCA_964392955.1 uncultured Chitinophagaceae bacterium
TGTTTCCCAAATAATATTTTGTAAAGGTTTAAAATTATAAGGAATAACTCGTTTCCCATTTACAAAGAAACTGTTGTAAAAATAAGGTTTATCATACGCCTCTTTATCCGCCGGAGCATAGCCTGCATACTGGTCAATCCCATTCGCATGTTTGCAATAGATACCCGTGTCAAAATTATGCTCCCACACCCTTACTTCACTTTGTAATCCGCTTTGCTGTAAATACTCGTGTAAAATACGGTTTACTTCATTACGGATATTTTCAAACTGATGCAACAAGGCTTTATCAGGTAAGAAAAGTTTTCCATCCTGGTCCAGCAATTCCGGAAAACGAAATTTAAGTTTTCCAATAAACTTCTCACCGTCGATACCTATTTTTTTGAATAAACTTTGAAACCTGTTTTGTACAAAGCTCAGGGAGTTGTTTTTAACCAAAATCATGTTTTTGTTATCCTTCTCGCCATTTACATAGATATGAAAATGCAAGTGTGCCGGATGGTAGCTTACCCATGCATTACTTCCATTGTTCAATACAATATTTCTTGTCTCTAAATGATGATTGACTTCACACCATCTGAAATTGGTATGGCTATAATCCTTTTCTCCTGGTATATATGCCTTAGCTATAGCCCCCAGTATCCGAACCATATTATGAACGCTTTGTTCTGCTTTGATAAAATCCTCTATTGGTTTCATCTAAATTAATTTCATTAATAGTTATGCAGTAAGAGGTTGGCTATATTATTATAGATCAAACCCGGCTAATCCTGCTAAGTCATAAACGCCAGGTTTACCTAAAGCATGTTTGGTAACGCCCAGCACCACTTCATCGTGAAACTTAATGCTTCCATCTTCATTTATTTTGTAGTGCTTAATGGAGTAAGAATTTAATGCCCCGATACAGTACAACATTTTATTATCCGGTGCCACATAGGCATCCTTTAAATCATTTACCGGATTTTCCTTTTTCACTCCTTCGTAAGGCAATGTTTTTACCACCTTGTTGTTTTCAATTTTAAAAGGAGTAATCACATTTGAATAAAAACTTACAACATACAGTATATCCTTACTAGGGTTCATCACAGTCCAGCAAGCCTCATCCACATCGCCAGTGGCGCCGGTAGTGTGGTTGCTTTGCTTTTTAAGTGTTTTGTTTTCATCATATAGTACTACAAGACCATGGTCCACTTTCACATCAATTAAATTAAAGTAAGAAACAAATAAGGTATTATTATCCTTGCTCCAATCAAAACCCACAGCACCTACCACACCATCTTCCTGATAGTACCGCGGATTGCTTACTTTACCATTGTCGAAATCATACACATACACCCGGCTGGGTTGAGTCTCTTTCAATTGAGGGTGTTCTGTTAAGAAATGAGGAATGCCCCAAAGTGTAACTGCAATTTTTTTACCATCGGGGCTAAAAGAAACCTGCTGCGGGCCGCCCCATTTTCTAACATATTTATCAACCTGATTCACATAGCTCACATTTCCTGTTTTTGTATCAAACCTGAACAGTTGTACATTTCTTAATAAATCGGAAGAATCTGGCTTAGATAAATCTTGTTTGAAAAACGCATCACTTGGCAGACGAACAAAATTATCACCATCATACAATGCAGTTGGCGTTCCCCATTGATTGGCAACTGTAATCCAATATTCACTTTCACTGCCTGCCACTTTGGTATAACCGATACTTACGGGCCGCTGGCCTTTGCTTTCAAAATTAGATTTCCATTGTAATGTTCCGTCCTTTCTGTTCAGGTCAAATACAGTGACTGTATTGCTTCCGGTGTTTGTGGTAAGTAAGTAATTATCTATAATTTGAACGGAACCCTGGTAATCGTAGTCACCATTTACCGGGTCGCTGCTTTTTGAACCGCCATTACCTTTTGTTCCATAAACTTTCTCATTACCCAAAGTACCATCAGTATATCTCTCAAGACATACTACCTGATTTTCTCCCTCACCATTTGTTGTAGTGTAGATATAGCCTACTGGTATTTGCTGACCAGTGCTATCACTTTTATGGTTAGCATGTTCGTCTTTTGAATTATCGTTTGCCGAATTATTATTACAGGAAACCACAATCAGGCTAAACGCAGTTAGCAGAGATAGAAAAAATTTGATTTTTGAATTACTCATGATTCATTTTTTGTTGCTTAAAAAATTGAAATTGGTTGTTTTATTCCGGCTTCATAAACGGATATTTATAATCCGTTGGAGGCACAAAATTCTCTTTAATGGTTCTGGCAGAAGCCCATCGTAATAAATTTATTTTTGAACCCGCCTTATCGTTTGTACCACTTCCTCTTGCACCTCCAAAAGGTTGCTGACCTACTATGGCGCCGGTAGGTTTATCATTGATATAAAAATTGCCTGCCGCCTGGTTAAGTTTTTCAGTAGCCAGTAAAATAGCTTCTCTGTCTTGTGCAAACACGGCTCCGGTAAGGGCATAGATTGAAGTGCTGTCAACCAAGTTTAGTATTTCATCAAAATCTTTATCATCATAGACAAACAATGTAAGAACGGGGCCAAATAATTCTTCACACATAGTAACGTATTTCGGATTGTCTGTTTTAATAATGGTTGGATTGATAAAATATCCCTTTTCCTTACTGTTGTTACCCCCTGTTATTAGTTCCACTTCAGGGTTATTTTTTACAGCTTCAACATAGCCATTTAGTTTATCAAAACTTTTTTCATCAATAACAGCACTCATAAAGTTGGATAAATCTTCAGGTGAGCCAATGGGTATGCTATTGATTTGATTTCGCAATTTTCCCTTTACAGTTGGCCAAAGACTTTCCGGAATATATGTTCTTGAAGCGGCTGAGCATTTTTGTCCCTGGTATTCAAAGGCACCTCTGATAATTGCTGTTACCAGTGCATCAATATCGGCACTGTGATGTGCCAGAATAAAATCTTTACCACCTGTTTCACCTACAATGCGTGGGTAGTACCTGTATTTATGAATATTATTGCCGATGGTTTGCCAAATGTTCTGAAAAACAGCGGTACTGCCTGTGAAATGCAAGCCAGCAAATTCAGGGTGATTAAAGACTACTTCGGCAGCATCTGGCCCAGATGGATAGATTAAGTTTATGACACCGGGTGGCAGTCCTGCTTCAATATAAATATCCATAAGTACTTTGGCAGAATATATTTGATTGTTACTGGGTTTCCAAACAACCACATTGCCCATCATCGCACAGCTTGTGGGTAAATTGCAGGCAATAGATGTAAAATTAAATGGCGTTAATGCAAAAATAAATCCTTCCAATGGCCTCCATTCTATCCGGTTCCAAACGCCATCCGCCGATTCGGGCTGTTCTTTATACAGCTCCGCCATAAAAGATACATTGAACCGTAAAAAATCGGCGGACTCACAAATACTGTCAATTTCGCTCTGGTGAATGGTTTTACTTTGCCCTAAAATACTGGCAGCATTTAACAGAGCCCGGTATTTGCCTGTAATTAAATCGGCTATTTTTAAAAAAATGGCAGCCCGTTGTTCACAGGGTATAGCAGCCCAATTTTTTCTTGCTTCTAATGCAGCATCAATTGCCATGGTTACATGTTCCTTTTCTCCATGACAATAATGACCCAATACCTGGCTATGGTTATGCGGTGAAACGATAGGAACCTTTGTGCCACTTCTAACTTCTCGGTTATTGATATACATCGGTATATCTATTTGCCTGCTTTTGAGTTCAGCAATGACTGCTTTTAATTCAGCTCTTTCTTTACTGCCCGGCGCATGGTCCTTAACAGGTTCGTTGATTGGTTTTTTAGTTATAAAATATGCGTTGGGCATTTAACTTTATTTTTTTTACTTAGATATTCTCTATTACCATAATAGCACCTTCTGAAGGGGCTATTAATATAAAAATTATTGAAAGCTGGAAGATGTCCCGTTGAGGCAAGTATCCAGTATAAAATATTTCCTTTTTATTTGTAAATTCTTCTTTAATCTATTTCCCTGATTTTCTTACAAACCATTTATAGGTTCATATCGGGGTTTTCCATATCACCGGTAAATGAGTCTTTTTTATGGGGTATTGGCGCTATAATGTTGTTGTAATCCATCCTTTTAATATTCATTAATAATTCTACGGTGTTATCCAGCAATTCACATATTCCTCGTTTTATATATTCACTCTTTTTAAACTGTAATACATTTTTATCCATATCTTCAGCCGTCCACCCACGGCTCCATCCTACAAAACTAAATGGCGGAATAACAAAGCCAAGACTCCCAAAGAAACTCATCATTTGCCCGGCCACCTGCAGTATATTATCCTGGCCACCGGTTATTATAAAAGAAGCCACTTTGTTTTTGATAAGGATTTTATCTTTTAAAGTGATTTGGTTTTGTACTGTATTTAACCGTTCACACATTTTGTAATAGAGTGAGGAGGCCAGCCCCCAGCGGATGGGTGTAGCCAGTATCACAATATCGGCCCATAAAACCATGTCTGTATAAACCTGTGTCATCCCATCTGCCGGGTCTGCTTCAGTAATGCTGCAGGGCCAGTTGCAGGCTTGTGCATGCTGTGAGTAATAGCCCTCACAATGCCGGAAATTCAAATCTCTTAGTTTAATAATTTTTGCAGATGCTCCATGCTTCGCATTCGCATACTCCAGCATACCTTTCAGTGCTGCCTCTGATGTGGAATAACGGGGCAAACTGCTATTCATATTGGTGGCGGAAATTCCTAAAATATTCAAAGAACCTGGGGTGGTTTGGTAACGAAGTTTTACTAAATCATCCAGCAGCGGCGAATCGTGGTTGGCTTTCTTGGCAGCTACAAGTTCAATATCGTTTATTAATATGTCGCTTCATTCAATTTTTACTTCGTAAACAGAATGCTGGTCGTGATAGCCTGGTGGGGCCGTACCGGTTTCAATATTATACTCCCAGCCATGCCACGGGCAGGTTACATAATAGTCGTCATATTTTTTTTCTACACAACCCAACCCCAATGGGCCGCCCCGGTGCAGGCATGCATTGCCCAATGCGGTAATTTTATCATTAAAATTAAAGAGTGCAATTTTTTTACTGCCCAGCTTTACCACTTTTGATGTACCGGTTGGCAGCTCAGTTAGTGCCAAGACTTTTTGAAAGGCCATAAAACTGGTTTGATATATTATTTATTGACGACAGCATTAATACGAAATTGAATACTAACTCACTTATTTTAAAACAGCATCAACAGTATAAACCCAAGAACAATCAACAGACCGGCAAATTTTGGAGTGCCATGTGTGGCTTCTGGTATCAGGGTTTCCGCTACCAATGACAACAGCGCCCCGGCTCCGAACAGTTCTAAAATTGCAATCACTTCATGCGATAAATGCTCAGCCAGTATAAAGCCAAACACCGTTAGCAGGATAGTGCCCACAGAAACGATACCCCAAAG
>CAYMSG010000291.1:0-1779 GCA_964392955.1 uncultured Chitinophagaceae bacterium
GTTCGTTATCGGCCCGCACATGCAGAAATGGCTGTTGGCCCATGCTGAGGATAATCTGCATTTGATGTTGCATCAGGGCCGAAGCATATCCCTTTCCCAAATGAGCAGGATGGGTACATACAGCACTTAATTCTGTGTAATTTCCAACATGCAATCGCTGACCTGTCATTGCAACTAAATTGCCGTCTGCAAAAATACCATGGTAATAACCAAAGTCGATGGTTCGTTTATCAAATGGACCGGGTTTGGTTAATTTCACCAGCTCTATCATTGCATCAACATGCTCTTCCGTTAACGGAACAATAGTTGAAAAATCACCTTCGATCTTTTCCGTTCCTGCATACACAAATTGCAGTCCTTCAATTTCATGTTGGAGCTGCCAGCCATTCGGCGGTTCAATGGGTGTTGGTTTTGCATACAAGATCCGTCTGCCTGCAGGAAGCAACGCATGGAGTTCTTCAAACCCGTTTTCATAATCTTCAGGGAAACCTGCATATGGTGATACCGCAGCATCAAAATACTTTACATTGTTGCTGCCAAAGCTGAGATGGCAATCACCTGTCGTTAAGGCATTGAAGACGGGATTTTGCAAGAGATCATTCACATTGCAAAAGTAATAAGAGTAAAAACAAATCCCGTTCTTGCTTACTGTTGTTCCTTACCCGTCTTTGTTTGTTCTTTGGGAGCCGGTTGTTTGGGTTTAGACACATCTCGCTGTATGTGGATGATTTTGCGGATCACTTCTACCACCGGTGCCCCTACCCCCAGCCTTTGTGCATTGGAATTGGCAGGAACAGCCATTCGGTTCACCGGATCGAACAACAAATAGTTTCCATCCTGCATACCGGTTGAATCCAATATTCCTTTTGGAACATACAGCTGTATTTTCACTTGCTGGTAGCCGTTAGGAAAGTACCGTACATAATACCCTCCCGGTTGTTGGTACCATTGTTCTTTTTTGTAATCGGCTTTATGAATCACAGATGGTTCACGCAACACAGCAATACGTTCAAATGATTCATAGGTACTGGTACCTGTTTCAAACATCCGTTTCATACTTACCTGTGCGCCGGTAATACGTGCATCGGGCAATGCCTGTGCCACCTGCTTTACCACACCCATTACACCACCTTTCAACTGGAAAATTTGTTTCCTGGTTAACAACTGCTGGGCTGTTAATTGTACAGGCCATGATAATTTATTATAATCAGAACCGCTTACCACCGACCATAAGAGCAACTGAATATTCTTCTGATCAAGCTTTGGCTGCTGCAGCGATTGACGTAACACAGTTTCTACAATCTCCCGTTGATTTGTCTGCAAGGGCATTTGTAAATAAGCATCCCTGTCAGTAGGATCGGGTGTGCCGGGCTGCAGGCAATAGCTTTTGTACACCGCTTCATAATATCCCTCCTGTAACACGATCTGTCCCTCTTCTGTTTGCGAAAGATCAGTTAAGGGTTGCGGCTGTTCGCCATTGTACAACGTATCAAGTACAACAGGAACGGGTACATACGAACTTTGTTCTTGCGGAAGATCACCTGGATTTAACTGCTGCTTTGATGCAGAAACACAGGCAGAGAAAAACAACAGGAATGTGCAGATGCGTAACGTTGTGAGCATATGGGTACGGTTTAGATGAATGTTGCGTCAACAGGCTTACTGCCACACGGATTTGCTCTTACAAATTAAAAAACGCCTGGCGTAAGTAAAAATTGTAAGAAGTAAAACATTGTTAAGATTCACCCATAGCCCCGATTTTGCGTAGAGAGAACCTGC
>CAYMSG010000291.1:1789-5394 GCA_964392955.1 uncultured Chitinophagaceae bacterium
TTCGGTACAACTAAGCTTTCTCTACTGTATGCTGTAAACGGGAAAGCAGTTTCAATTCACGGCTATTGGATTTCAAAATAACCCATGCCAGTACCAACAGGCTCCCGAATCCAGAAAAAACAAAATAGTAATAGACACCTGTTGAAAACTGCTCACGAAAAACAGGCAAAAGAAACACAAACCCTGTTACATAAGCTGCATACAACAACGGCGTAAGTAGAAAATGTACCAACCTGCGTTTTTGGTAAAACTGTGTCAATTGCATGGAATATGTTTTGAAATCAACATGCACATCAATTTGCCTGAGTTTCCGAAAACTGATCAACTCAATTATAATACGAATGACAAGTGAAACAATCATCAATAACAACCCAATGGAAAAAAGATTGAAGGTTGTGCCGGCATAAGCAGTAAAATACCAGGTGATCACCAATACCGTGACAGACAGAATAGCGATCGTTACCAAATGCTTTGTTCGAACCTGTTTTGCTTTTTGTTCAGCCAACTTAATCAAGGCTTCCGGTTGCGGCCGACGGTCACCTAAACCAGGTTGCTGTTGCCATGCATTTTCTAAATCTGTAAAGGAACTCATAGTTGTACACAAGTTGAAAGTTGTTTTTTAATACGATGGATCCGCACCCTGAGTGTTTCTTCAGAGCTGCCCACCACTTCTGCTATGGCGCTGTACTCTAATCCTTCCAGCACCATCAGGATAATCATCTTACCTGTTTCATCTAATTGCTGAATACAGTTATACATTTTCTTCAATCGTTCTTCCTGCAGAGGATTGTATTCTTCGGCTGCAACATCGGGCAACTGTTCGGTTTTTATTTCTTTTGTTGTGGCCGGTTTACGCAACTGTAACAAGCAGGTATTTACTGCAATACGATAGAGCCAGGTACTTATTTTCGCATCGCCCCGAAAACCATCGAGGTGTTGCCATACTTTCAGGAAAATTTCCTGTGTTGCATCGGCGGCCATTCCTTCGTGCCCGTTGAAATAACCTTTGCACAAGCGATACACTTTATCGTAATGTGTTTGATAAATGTTGCTAAACAGTTCTTGTTGCGGCACGTTACTGGATGTTTTCGTTGATTTTGGTTAAGTACCACTCCGGTTGATCATACATTACAAAATGCGCCGACTGATCTGCATAATGAATCACTTTGTTGCCCAGCTTTGCATATTGCTCGTTGTATGTTTTTTCGATCATGGCTTTGTTGGGATGGGTGGCTGCTAATACAATCACCGGAACGTTAATGTTGGCCACCTCTTCCCGGAGATCCAATTTAAGCAAATCAACATAACCATAAACATAAGTTTGCCGATCGGCCTGCATCATCCAATCTACTACCTTGCTTTGTTTTTCTTTATTCAACATCATAAACGCAACTTGCTGTTTGGCCTGTGTACGGAACGTAGCCGTATCGGTTTGCAGCATTTGTTTGCTGTACGGATTATCATACACCATGGTTGCAGAATTGTAATTGGGCATCATCAATGCACCCGTACAAGGCAATGCATCTACGGCAATTACTTTTTTGAACAGGTTTTGCTCTGCCGCTGCAAGCCACAAACCGAGTGTGCCACCCAAACTATGGCCAATGATCACTGCTTTGTTCAACTTTTTTTCTTTAACATACGCTATCACCTGGTCTTTTATTTTCGGAAGCCAGGGTTTTTCAACAGCAGGCACGTTACCAAAACCTGCAAAGGTGAACACATGACATTCGTATTGCTTTGATAAAACTGCTACTGTTTCATCAAACACTTCACCGGTGCAGGCAAAGCCCGGGAATAACAGCACCGGAGCACCTTTACCGGTTACTTTTACCTGAAATGCCTGCTGCGCATTACTGCCAACATTTAAAAAGAATACGCCAAAAACGAAGAGAAGAAACTGCTTTTTCATTGTGTAGTTTTTTTAAATTTCAGTTATGATACAGCGGTTACAGAATTGTTACAGAAAATCTGAAACTTTTTTTCAGGTATACTCCCGGCCAGGTAAACAAAAGAGAGATGAAAATGAAATAATATACAGTTCTGTTTGCAACAGCTTTCTTATTTTGCAGCCGCTTATGAGACGTTTTGAAGATAGTTACCGCCACAAAGGATTACGGAAAAAATTAGTAGACCTGCTGCGCAGCAAAGGCATTACAGATGAGCGGGTGCTGGAAGCCATCAACAATATCCCCCGCCATTATTTTTTAGACACAGCATTTGATGAAATTGCTTACGAAGACCGTGCATTTCCGATCGGCGAAGGGCAAACGATTTCACAGCCTTATACAGTTGCCTATCAAACACAATTACTGGAAGTAAAACCATACGAAAAAGTACTGGAAATCGGTACTGGCAGTGCCTACCAGGCATGCGTACTGGCTGAAATGAATGCACAGGTATTTACCATTGAGCGGCAAAAAAAACTATTTGACTTTAATAAAACCGCATTTCCCTTTCTGAAGAAATACCTCAACATTAAATTCTTTTTTGGCGATGGATTTGAAGGACTGCCAACGTTCGCACCGTTTGACAAAGTGATTATTACTGCAGCCGCACCTTTTGTTCCCCCGAAATTGATCGAACAAATGAAAACCGGCGCAAAAATGGTGATACCGGTTGACGAAGGCGATATACAACGCATGAAACGGCTAACCAAACTAGCCGATGGCTCATACAGTGAAGAAGTATTTGATGCATTTTCATTTGTGCCGATGCTGGGTGGAAAGCAGAACGGAAAATAAACCGTTATATGTTTAGTTACCATTTCTGAAAAAACAGAACTAAGACCTGGATACAAAAAAATAATCTGCACTCTCAGCACACATAAAAACGATTGATTTGTAAAAGCTATATTTATTCTCAAAAATATTTGGAATGCGAATAAGATCTTCGGCTTGCCATTGCTTCAAAATATGTTTGCTTCTTTTTATTTCGATCAACACAACCGCCCAGTTAAAATCCGGCAATCCGATTCTTCCGGGTTGGTATGCCGATCCTGAAGCAGCTATTTTTGGCAACAGGTACTGGATCTTTCCTACCTACTCGGCTAAATACAAAGAGCAGGTGTTCTTTGATGCGTTTTCTTCCACCAATTTAGTGAGCTGGCAAAAGCATAGCCGCATTTTAGATACCGGTGCTGTGAAATGGGCCTACATGGCCATGTGGGCTCCGGCTATTGTTGAAAAAGACAACAAGTATTATTTATTCTTTTCAGCCAATGACATTCAAAGCAAAGCACGTAACGGAATCAAAGACGATACGCTTGGCGGAATCGGTGTTGCTGTTGCAAACAAGCCGGAAGGTCCGTACAAAGATCATTTAGGAAAACCGCTTATCAATCAATTCTATAATGGAGCACAACCCATTGATCAATTTGTTTTCAAGGATAAGGACGGACAATACTATATTATTTACGGCGGATGGGGACATTGCAATATTGCAAAACTCAACAATGATTTTACAGGTATCATTCCGTTTGATGATGGCACGAAATTTAAAGAAATAACGCCTACCGGTTATGTGGAAGGACCGTTTCTGTTCCTGCGAAATAATAAATACTATTTTATGTGGAGTGAAGGCGGCTGGACGGGACCTGATTATTC
>CAYMSG010000292.1:0-547 GCA_964392955.1 uncultured Chitinophagaceae bacterium
GGTAAAACTGATTACTATGTAAATAATAAATATCCATTCCTGCCGGTTGGAAAAGGACAGGCAGTATTTCTCGGTGAAACCAAGAGCGGAAAAACATTGTGGTTTGCTAAAATGCCGTTGGAGTAATTTCCTGTCGAACAAAAAAACTTACACGGATCAATACCCAACATCCACTTGTAAGAAAAAGCCCCGGCTACAGGTGTCGGGGCTTCTCTTTTATAGCCGGCCATTTTTAATTTCATCTACAACGCCGGGATCAAGTAAGGTAGAAGTATCACCGAGGTTACTCAAATCATTCTCTGCAATTTTTCTCAGAATACGTCGCATGATCTTTCCACTTCTTGTTTTGGGCAAGCCACTTACAAACTGAATTTTATCAGGCTTGGCAATGGGGCCAATGATACGGGTTACTGTTTGCAGAATATCCTTTCGTGTAAGCTCTTCATCGCCATGCATATGTCCGTAAACAACGTAGGCATACACGCCTTGTCCTTTTACATCATGCGGATACCCAACAACTGCACTTTCCACCACACCGGCGTGCATG
>CAYMSG010000292.1:557-5391 GCA_964392955.1 uncultured Chitinophagaceae bacterium
TTCAATGCGTTTTCAATTTCAGCAGTACCTAAGCGGTGGCCACTTACATTCAACACATCATCTACCCTCCCGGTAATACGATAGAAACCATTTTCATCTTTCAACGCACCATCACCTGTAAAATATAAATTTTCATACGTCGCAAAATAATTCGTACGGCAACGTTCATGATCACCATAGGTGGTGCGGAGTATGGCAGGCCATGGTGCTTTGATGCAAAGATTTCCTTTCAGATGACCATGTTCATCTTTTTCTGTTATTTCTTTGCCATTTTCATCAACCAGGATTGGTTGTACACCAGGCATCGGTAATGTGGCCCAACTTGGTTTTGCCGGTGTAACACCTGCCATGTTTGAAATTAGGCAACCACCTGTTTCTGTTTGCCACCATGTATCTACGATGGGGCATTTACCTTTACCAATATGTTCATCGTACCAATGCCAAGCTTCTTCATTGATTGGTTCGCCAACTGTTCCCAATATTTTTAATGATGAAAGATCTTTTCCTTTTAACGGATCTAAACCAAAACCCATTAAACTGCGAATAGCTGTTGGTGCCGTGTACAGAATATTTACTTTGTGCTTGTCAACAATATCCCAAAAACGGCCTGCATCGGGCCAGGTAGGAATACCTTCAAACATCAACGAAGTGGCACCTGCACTTAACGGACCATACAAAATATAACTATGCCCGGTGATCCAACCAATATCAGCCGTACAAAAATGCACATCGCCTTTGTTGTATTGAAATGTATTAACGAATGTGTAATTGGTCCAGATCATATAACCGGCACTGCTGTGCACTACACCTTTTGGTTTACCTGTTGATCCGCTTGTGTACAAAATGAACAAAGGATCTTCTGCATCCATTTCTTCAGCCGGAAAACTTACCACACCATTTTTTTCTACCTGGTGTTCTGCATGTTCCATTTCATCTTCCCACCACACATCTCTTCCTTTCAACATAGAAACAGGAGTACGTGTACGTGTATACACGATTACTTTCTTTACTGTTCGGTTCCCGATCAACGCATCATCAATTACACTTTTCAAGGGGATATCTTTATTACCACGATATGCACCATCGCAGGTAACAATAAATTCTGCCTGCGCATCATACAGCCGATCGGCAATGCTTTGCGCACTAAACCCACCAAAGATCACACTATGTATTGCACCAATACGTGCGCAACCTAACACTGCATACGCCAGCTCGGGCACCATGCCCATGTAGATACAAACACGATCTCCTTTTTTAACACCATTGTTAATGAGTACCTGTGCAAACTGGCAAACACGTTTGTGTAACCGGTTATACGTTACCACACGAACTCTTTCTTCAGGATTGTTTGGCTCCCAGATGATGGCGGGTTTATCGCCCATTGTTTCCAGATGGCGATCAATACAGTTTTCAGTGATATTAAGTTTGGCTCCTTTAAACCATTCTACTTTTGGTTCCCTGAAATTCCATTCCAGCACACTGTCCCATTTCTTTTTCCATTGAAAATGTTCAGCAACAGAACCCCAGAATTCATGTGGTTCTTCAACACTTTTCTGATAAGCAATTTTGTATTCGTCGTAAGATTTGATCTGATAGGGGTATGACATCATTCATTATTTGGGCCATAAATATAAAAATATTGCAGCCGTATGCAGCGAATTTTATTCAGCAATGGTCTTTTTACTGAAAGAACACAGACAATACCCTATTGATCTGTTCGATGTCTGTTCATATGGTTGGTTTTTTATGAAAGCCCTTGTTGTTTAGCAAGGGCTTTTTGTTTGTAAGTATCGAATGGTTACTTTTAACCTTCTTAAGTAAACGATGTTCAACGCCACTTTTCACAAATCGTTAATAGCAGTTGTTAGTTTTTTGTTACTCACATATGTAACAATCGCTCAATGTTCAGGCAATGTAATGTTTTATGAAAATTTTGGCGGAGGTATCAGTTCGCCATTAACCGGACCACGACTACCTCCCGGCATTACGACTTATACATTTGATTCACTTGGACTGATTGATGATGGCGAATATGGAATTCGCAAAACCACTGCTGATATTGCAACAGGCCAACGTCAATTCAACACCTGGCATATTGGCACCGATCGTTCATCGGGTGGCAATATGATGATTGTAAATGCTGATTTTACTACAGGTAAGTTTTATGAAACAACCGTAAACAATCTCTGCTCCGGATCGCAATTGTATTTTTCTGCATGGATCGCCAATCTCATACCGCTTGGTTCTACTAATCCGCTGGACCCCATTCTTCGTTTTGAGATCAGCAGTGCAACATCGGGCAATGTGTTACAATCTTTTGTTACTTCTTCAATTCCCCGCTTTGCCAACTTTACCTGGGAGCGATATGGATTTCCGTTTGCATTACCTGCCGGCGAAACATCAGTGATTCTTCGCATCTTTAACAACCAGGTTGGCGGACTTGGTAACGATCTTGCATTAGATGATATTGAATTTACGTTATGCGGGCCAACCATGACCACTTCACAAACAGGAACATATCAGAACACAAACAATGCCTGCATTGGCGATAATCTGCAGTTGAATGTGAATGTGGCGAGTGGTTTTTATTCGAACCCTGCCTACCAATGGCAATTCAATAACGGTACCGGCTGGACGAATATTCCATTTGCCAACAGTACTACCTATTCCATTAACAATGCACAAAGCAGCGATAGCGGTATGTACCGTTTACTGGTGGCAGAAGCAGCCAATATCAACTCGCCCAACTGCAGGGCTATTTCGCCGGTTATGAATGTAAATGTCTATTGGCCGCAAGCACTACAACTGCAGAGTAATGCACCGGTGTGCGAAGCCACACCACTTATCATTTACACAACAGCACAGGCATTGCAACACAACTGGTCAAATGCTGCAACTGCATTTACAATTAACAACGATAGCCTGGTGCTACCTGCTGCAACGGTTGCCGATGCAGGCACTTACAATCTGCAGGTAATTACCAATGGCGGCTGTAGCAGCAATTCCAGTATTACAGTTGCAGTACAACCGAATCCTTTTCAAAAACTCACACCCGACAATACCGTATTATGCGATGCCGGTACACTTACAGTAGATGCACAACAAACAGCGCCTGCCTCTTATTTATGGAACGATGGTTCAACTGATCCGCAACGAATCATCAGCACAACAGGCACCTATCGTTTATTTACCGGCAACGGCGTATGCAGCCGTGTTGATAGCTTCACCATAACAAGAAATTTTACGCCCACCGTTTCGCTGGGTAACGACACTACCCTTTGCTTCAGTGAACAACTGGTACTGAATGCAATACACCCATTAGCTGAAAACTATTTGTGGAGTAACAATACAACAGACAGCAGCATTGTTGTTACAACGCCCGGAATTTATTCCGTTGCGGTCAGCAATTTCTGCGGTACAGTAACAGATGATGTTTTTATTGATTTCAGAGATTGCGCCGACATGATCTTTGTGCCCAATATTTTTACTCCGAATGGTGATGGATTGAATGATATACTGCGAGCCAAAGCTTATTTCCAGATCGATTCGTTTGAATTACGCATTTACGACCGTTGGGGAAGGCAGGTGTTTCTTTCCAACACAATTACAAGAGGTTGGGATGGTACAATCAACAATCAAAAAGCTACACCAGGTCAATATGTATGGACGTTGAGCTATAAGCGAAATGACAAACTCTATTCACAAAAAGGCACAGTATTGCTTGTGCCCTGATAAAAGATGCTGCTCTACAGTTTGCGCAACATGCTGAACCAATCAACTTATTTTTGCTTTACATTTGAACCAAACACGGTGTATGTCAATTGAAGTAAAGAATTTGCGGAAGATCTATGGTGAACAGAAAGCGGTAAACGATATTTCGTTTACTGTGAACAAAGGTGAGATCGTTGGGTTTCTGGGACCAAACGGTGCCGGAAAAAGCACTACCATGAAAATGATTACCGGTTACCTGCAGCCCAGCAGTGGTGAAGCCATTGTATGCGATGTGAAAGTGAATGAAAATCCCATTGGCACCAAACAAAAGATCGGTTATTTGCCGGAAAGCAATGCCTTGTACTTTGAAATGTATGTTCGGGAGTATCTGGCTTTTATTGCAGAAGTTCATCAGGTAGAAAATCCAAAAGACAAAATCCAAAAAACAATAGAACAGGTTGGTTTAACACCGGAAGCACATAAAAAAATAGGGCAGCTTTCTAAAGGGTACAAACAACGTGTTGGTTTAGCGGCTGCATTGATCCATGATCCTGAAGTGTTGATCTTAGATGAACCAACAAGCGGGCTTGATCCCAACCAGATCATTGAGATACGTGATGTGATCAAACAACTCGGACAAAACAAAACCGTTTTATTCTCTTCGCATATTTTGCAGGAAGTGCAGGCTATCTGCGACCGTGTAATTATTATCAACAAAGGAAGTATTGTGGCAGATGATCAACTTTCACACCTGCTGAAAAAAGTACATGCCGGTGAAGTGATCCTAGAATTAAAAGAAGAAGTAGATGAATCGTTGTTTCAAGATATTCAAAATTGTATTCGCTTAAACGCTACTACCTGGAAATTCAAAACCGACAACCCTGATGCGGTAAAGAAACAACTGTTGCAACTGTCAATCGAAAAAAACCTGAATGTGCTTTCACTGAAGAGTGATGAAAATTCGCTGGAAGATGTGTTCAGGAGTTTGACATCGTAGGGATGTTGTCTGCTCACCCAAAGGCTGATTGTTCAACGCAAATACAAAATATATAACTATCATTAATGATCAACAGCCACCCTTTGGTGAACATTCATCTTCTTATCCTCCCCACACCTTTCACCA
>CAYMSG010000293.1:0-5330 GCA_964392955.1 uncultured Chitinophagaceae bacterium
CCCAGCGCGCCGAGCGCTGCGGCCCGCCACCGCAAAAGCCCACAGCGCAAACAGAACTGAACAAGAAATAACACACCACAGCAAAACCCCATGTAATTGTAATGATCACGGGCAGTGCCATTGCTACACCTTGGGAAAGTGAAAACATTCCTGCCATTGTCAATGCCTGGTATGGCGGACAAAGTGCAGGCACCGCAGTTGCCGATGTATTGTTTGGCGATTATAATCCTGCCGGTCGCTTGCCGGTTACATTCTACAAAAGCGATAATGATCTTCCCGGTTTTCTTGATTATTCAATGGAAGGAAGAACCTATCGTTATTTCAAAGGCGAAGCACTCTATCCCTTTGGTCATGGGTTGAGCTATTCAACATTTGCATACAGCGGTTTACAATTACCAAAAGCAATTACAGCCAACAAACCTGTTACTGTTACAGTAACGGTGAAGAATACAAGCAAACGTGATGGTGATGAAGTAGTACAATTGTATGTTTCACATCAAACAAAAAGCAAAGCACCGGTTCGTGCATTGAAAGGATTTAAACGTATCTCCCTGAAAGCAGGCGAAAGCAAAACCATCAGCTTTAAATTAACGCCCGAAGAATTATCCTTGGTCAATGAAACAACCGGGAAGTATTATCAGCCCAAAGGAAACGTACAGATCAGTGTGGGTGGTGGCCAGCCGGGTGTGAAAAATAAAACAACAAGTAATGTAGTAAGCTCACAGCTTCTTATTCAATAACATTAAACATCAGGCATTATGAGCAGCAATAAATCAGGCAGAAGAAAATTTTTGCAGGACGCAACAAAAGCTTCCGGCTTAATGCTGTTTGCGCCAATGGCTGGCAAGTTTAAATCTATCCAATCGACAGAAAAGAAAAAGGATGTAGTGATTACACCGGGTAAAATAAAATTTGCCGTCATCAGTATCAATCATCCGCATATTTATGGAATGACGGATGCCATCAAAAGAGGTGGTGGTGAACTCGTTGCTGTTTATGCAAAAGAAGCTGATTTATTGGCCGCTTTTTCCAAAGCATATCCTGAAGCTAAATTGGCAAAAAACGAAAATGAAATTTTAGAAGATAAGTCTATTCAGTTAGTATTAAGCTCTGGTATTCCGGATGAACGGGCACCACCTGGTATTCGTGTGATGCAGCATGGTAAAGATTATTTAACCGACAAACCGGGCATCATTACACTAGAACAACTGGCGCAGGTTAAAAAAGTGCAGAAAGAAACCAGGCGTATTTACTCGATCATGTACAGTGAACGGTTGGAAAACAAAGGCACAGAAAAAGCAAGTCAGTTGGTGAAAGCAGGGGCCATCGGTAATGTGATACAAACTATCAACATTGCACCGCATCGCATCAGTAACAAATACGGTACGTCGGGTTTAGCTGTACGTCCTGATTGGTTCTGGGATAAAAAACGGTATGGTGGAATATTAACAGACATTGGTTCGCACCAATTCGATCAATACTTACACTTTACAAATACAACAGAAGCAACCGTGCTCATGTCACAGGTAGGTAATGTGCATTTCCCGGAAGCTCCCTTATTCGAAGATTTTGGTGATGTGATGTTGAGTGGAAATGGTGGTGTTGGGTATATACGGGTAGATTGGTTTACACCGAACGGACTTGATAGCTGGGGCGATGGACGATTGACCATTTTAGGAACAGATGGATACATTGAAGTACGCAAAAATATCGACATCCTCTCCGGTAAAAAAGGCGGCAATCAATTATACCTCGTCAATCAAAAAGAAACTGTGCACATGGATTGCAATAACGAAGCACTTCCATTCGGGCCGTTATTTGTTGATGATGTAGTGAACCGCACAGAAACAGCCATGAGCCAGGCGCACTGCTTTTTAGCAACGGAGCTTGCTTTAAAAGCACAAAAACAAGCGAAGCGATTGCAATTGAAAAAATAATTTCCTGCTTTATCACAACGATGCTATACTAAAACAGATTGCCATGCAAAAAGAAACAAAAAAAGCTGTCGGAAGAAGAAAGTTTCTGAAGGATACCTTCAAATCAGCAGCAGGTACAGCTATTGCACTGCATCTCCCCACTCTTGTTCCTGCCAGTGTATTTGGAAAAAATGCACCGAGCAACCGCATCAATATTGCCGCCATTGGTACCGGACGTATTTCACGTGGGCATGATATGCCCGGCGTATGGAAACACGATTATGCACAGATCATGGCGGTGTGTGATGTGGATCTGAAACGGGCAAATGAAGGTAAGCAGTTAGTAAATGAATTTTATTCAAAGCGGGATAACAAATCATTTGATGGTGTGAAAGTGTACACCGACTTCAGGGAGGTTTTACAAAATAAAGATGTGGACGCAGTGCTCATCAGTACTCCCGATCATACACATGCGATGCTGGGTGTTGCAGCAGCACGTGCAGGCAAACATATTTACATGCAAAAGCCTGCTTCGTTAACCATTGCCGAAGGAAGAGTGATCAGCAACGTGGTGCAGAAGAGCGGCGTAAAATTTCAGATCGGCAGTCAGCAGCGTAGTGCCGAACAATTCCGTTATGGTGCAGAGCTTGTTCGTAACGGACGAATCGGCGAATTGAAAACAGTGTATGTTGGGTTACCCGGCGATCCTCCCGGTGGTAAGAAAGAAGAAATGCCGTTACCCAAAGATTTTAATTACGATCTGTGGTTGGCATCCACACCTGAAGTGTATTACACAGAAGATCGTGTGCATCCGCAGGTTGGATATGGTCGTCCCGGTTGGTTGCGTTGCGAACAGTTTGGTGCAGGTATGATCACGGGTTGGGGCGCACATCATATCGACAGTGCACATTGGGGCATGGGTATGGAAGCAAGTGGCCCAGTTGAAATATGGACAGATCATGTTGAATTTGCAACGGGAGGTTTGTGGGATGTGCATGGCATTTTTAAAACAGGTGCCAAATATGCGAACGGTGTTACCATGATCGTCAGCAATGAATTTCCGAACGGAATCAAATTTGAAGGAACCAAAGGCTGGATTTTTGTTTCAAGAGGTGATTACCAGGCAACCTCCTCCGACCCTAATGCAGGAACCGTACAGGCAAAGAAAATTGATGCAAGTGATCCTGCTGTTCTTACATCAGTGATTGGTAAAAATGAATTTCATTTTACTGTAAGTAACGATCATCATGGTAACTGGCTGGAAGCAATCCGTGATAATAAAAAGACCATTGCTCCGGTTGAAGAAGCACATCGTGCATGTTCTGCTTGTTTGTTGCATCACATCTCCATGAAGCTGAACCGCAAATTGTATTGGGATCCTGTAAAGGAACAATTCAAAAACGATGACGAAGCAAACAAGATGTTATCGAGACCACAACGTAAAGGTTACGAAGTAAAATAAAACAGTCGAAAAAATCAAGCAAACAATCGATCATGAAACCGCTGTTTACTGTCTTTGTTTTTGTGTTAGTTGTTATAACGATGCATGCTTCTTTTGCGCAAGTGAAATTGCCACAGATTGTGCGTGACAGTATGATCCTGCAAAGAGATATACCTGTAAACATCTGGGGCTGGAGTGCAGTCAATGAAAAGGTAAGCGTGAAGTTCAACGGTAAAACGTATAAGACAAAAGGTAATGCCGAAGGTAAATGGAGCATCAAGTTACCTGCAACAAAAGCCGGCGGGCCTTATACCATTGATATCATTGCCAGCAATAAAATAAGCATCAAAGAAATATTATTTGGTGATGTATGGTTTTGCAGCGGTCAATCGAATATGGTGCATCAGTTGAATATTCATGATGTAACCTATGCAAAAGAAATCGCTGAAGCAAATGATCCGCAAATACGCCAGTTCTGGATTCCAACACTCACCAGTCTGAAAGGCCCGCAACAAAATTTGCCAAACGGATACTGGAAAGCAGCTGTTGGTGAAGATGTACGGCCTTTCTCCGCAGTTGCTTATTTCTTTGCAAAAAATTTACACGAAAAATATAACGTACCCATCGGCATTATCAACGCCAGTGTGGGCGGCACGCCTATTGAAGCATGGACAAGTGAAGAAGGATTGAAAGATTTTGCAGCCTTGCAAACGACCATCACAAAAAATAAAGACACAGCGTATCTCAACAGTTTAAACCGCAGACCAACAAATATGTCCCGCATGGCTCCGCCTGTTGATGCAGGATTGAGCGGAACAATAAAATGGTTTGATGTAAACTATGTTCCGAAGGGTTGGCGCCCGATCAATATTCCCGGCTATTGGGAAGACCAGGGTATTAAAGATCTGAATGGTGTGGTGTGGTACAGAAAAGAAATAACTATTCCGGCTTCGATGGTTGGTAAAGCTGCCAAAGTTTTTCTTGGTCGCATTGTTGATGCAGATGAATTATACATCAACGGCGTGCGTGTTGGCAACACTACCTATCAATATCCGCAGCGCAGGTATGCGATACCAGCCAATGTTTTAAAAGCCGGTAAAAATATTTTTGTTGTTCGTGTTACGAACAATGCAGGAAAAGGTGGATTTGTACCTGATAAACCCTATTGCATTTTCGCTGGAAATGACACCGTTGATCTCAAAGGAACCTGGCAGTACAAAGTTGGTCTGGTGAATCGTCCCTTTACCGGTGGAGGTTTTGGCGGCGGTGGCATCAATGCACAAAATCAACCAACCGCTTTGTACAATGCAATGGTAGCTCCTGTCATCAATTACAGCATCAAAGGTTTTTGCTGGTACCAGGGCGAAAGCAATGCAGGTAAACCACAGGAATACGGTGCCTTGCAGACTGCACAAATTCATGACTGGCGCAACAAATGGAAACAAGGCGAGTTGCCTTTTCTCTATGTGCAATTGCCAGGCTTTATGGATTACAACTACCTCCCTTCCGAAAGTGGATGGGCCGTTTTACGTCAGCAGCAATTGAATACACTGGCAGTGCCTAACACAGCGATGGCGGTTGCCATAGATCTAGGCGAGTGGAATGATATTCATCCCAATAATAAAAAGGATGTGGGAATCCGTTTGGCTTTAGCAGCACGCAAGCTTGCTTACAATGAAAACATTGTTTATTCAGGTCCGCTTTATCAATCTGCAAAAACAGATGGAAATAAAATTGTCATTTCATTTCAACACACCGGCAGTGGCTTAATTACAAATGATGGTGAAGAGTTAAGTGAGTTTGCCATTGCAGGTGCAGATAAAAAATTTGTGTGGGCCAAAGCAAAAATAGAGGGCGATAAAATTATTGTATGGAGTGATGAAGTGAAAGAACCGATGTATGTACGTTATGCATGGGCGGATAACCCGGTAAACCCGAATCTCTACAACCGCGAGGGCCTGCCGGCATCGCCT
>CAYMSG010000294.1:0-5299 GCA_964392955.1 uncultured Chitinophagaceae bacterium
GTTACCACTTCGTACAAACGGCGCATACAACTCTGTCATGATTTTTTTTGCCTGTTCATCGCTTGTGCCAACCACAACTCTGTCAGGTTTCATAAAATCCTCCACAGCTACGCCCTCACGCAAAAACTCCGGATTACTTACAACAGCAAAATCGCCCTTATAATTTTTTGCAATTGCCGCTTTTACTTTATCAGCAGTACCAACAGGTACGGTGCTCTTATCAACAATTACTTTGTATTCAGTTAAAATTTTTCCAAGATCATCGGCAACACCTAGAATATATTTCAAATCAGCGCTTCCATCTTCACCTGGAGGTGTTGGCAATGCTAAAAATATGATAGCAGCGTCTTTGATCCCCTCTGCCAGTTCTGTAGTAAACTGAAGACGGCCTTCTTTCAGATTCCGGAGAAATATTTTTTCGAGTCCGGGTTCATAGATTGTAATCTGCCCATTGGACAACTTATTAATTTTGTTTTTGTCAATATCAATACAGGTTACCTGGTTACCGGTTTCTGCAAAACAGGTGCCTGTTACAAGGCCAACATAACCTGTTCCTACTACTGCGATTTTCATCTGTTGCTTTTAAGATTTAGTTTTGAGTTAAAGATGTTTTCTGACGTTTAATTAACTTTTCGGCAATATAAATTATTGTTTTTGCAAATATTCCAAAACCTTGGATGTGATCAGTTCCAATTGTTCTTCCGCCAGTTCTGTATGCATCGGCAAAGAAATCACCCGATCAGTTAACCAATCAGTGATCGGCAGATTGTAATCTGCTCCGCCGAAGGAGGCAAACATTTGCTGACGATGGGCAGGAACGGGGTAATAGATCATCGATGGGATTTTCTGCTCTGCTAAATACGCATTTAAACCATTTCTTACTTCAGCTACATTTTCAAAACCATCGAGCGTTAATGTGTATTGATGAAACACATGATTGCTGTAAGACGCACGATAAGGTGTGGTAATATTTTTATGCCCTGCAAATGCAGCATCATAATAATCCGCAGCCTTGCGGCGTGCTGCAATATATTCGTCCAGCTTTTTCAGTTTTATTTTTAATACCGCTGCCTGCACCGTATCGAGACGTGAATTACAACCCACTACTTCGTGATAGTAACGTACTTTCTGTCCGTGGTTCGCCACCATTCTCAATTGCTCAGCCAACGCATCATCGTTGGTAAACATCGCACCACCATCACCATAACAACCTAAGTTTTTTGAAGGAAAGAATGAGGTGCAACCAATAGTTCCGATTGAACCCGTTTTCTTTTTTGTTCCATCAGGGAATGTATAATCGGCACCAATGGCCTGAGCATTATCTTCAATCACATACAGGTTGTGCTCTGCAGCAATTTTCATAATCTCATCCATATTGGCAGTATGGCCATACAAATGAACGGGAACGATTGCTTTTGTTTTAGGTGTGATCGCTTTGCGGATAGCTTCCGGATCAATACAGAAGGTTTTGGGATCTACTTCTACAAACACCGGTTTCAAATGTAATAAAGCCACTACCTCAACCGTAGCAATGTAGGTAAATGAAGCAGTAATCACTTCATCACCGGGTTGCAGGTTGAGTGCCATCATGGCAATCTGCAACGCATCGGTACCATTCGCACAAGGAATGGTATGTTTTACCCCAAGGTATTGGCTCAGGTCTTCAGCCAGATCCTGCACGGGTTTGCCATTGATAAAAGCAGAACTATCGAGAACATCGAGAACCGCAGCATCCACTTCCTGCTTAATTGCAAGGTATTGCTGCTTAAGATCAACCATCTGTATAGGCCGCATAAATAAGCTTGTTTAAACGGTGGCGAAAGTACGGCAAAAAAGGCGTTTGGCCTTTGAAACACAGGCAGAAAGCGTTAAGTTTTTCTCACCAAATGCTTTCCGCTTAGATTTGTGCCCGTGATCTTCTTTTACAACATATTTCGGGTTGCCTACAAAACAGCCATCAGTTTAGCCGCTAACTGGAACCCAAAAGCCAGGAAATGGGTCTATGGCCGGAAAAACTGGCAGCAGGAATTAGCTGCTAACTGGAATATTGAACCGGGTGAACTGGTGGTTTGGATGCATTGTGCCTCCTTGGGCGAATTTGAACAAGGCCGACCAATCATTGAAAACATCAAAACCCAAAATCCAAAATCCAAAATCCTATTAACTTTCTTTTCGCCGTCGGGTTATGAAATAAGGAAGAATTACAATGGTGCTGATCATGTGATGTATTTACCGATGGATAGTGCAGCCAATGCAAAAGATTTCCTCAATTTGGTGCAGCCGAAGCTGGCCATTTTTGTAAAATATGAGTTTTGGCATTATTACCTGACCGAACAGAAGAAGAGAAAGATCGAAACGATTCTGGTGTCGGGCATCTTCCGCCCATCGCAACCCTTTTTTCAATCCTGGGGTGGTTTTCACCGGAACATGCTGCAATGCTTTTCGCAGCTGTTTGTACAAAACGCCGCTTCAAAAGAGTTGTTAGATGGAATTGGTTTGAGCGATAAAACAACTGTTGCCGGCGATACCCGGTTTGATCGTGTAATAACTGCTGCTGATGAATGGAAACCAATTGAAATTGCGGATGCTTTTTGCGGAACAGAACCCGTACTAGTGGCAGGGAGCACCTGGGCCGAAGATGAAACAATACTTGCTGAATGGATGAAAGAAAACAAGCAGTACAAACTCATTATAGCTCCGCATGAGATTAAAGCTGAAAATATCGATCGATTAAAAACATTGTTCCCGAATTCGATTTCATTTTCGGAGCTTTCCACTCACCACTCACCACTCACCACTCACGGCACTCTCATTATCGACAACATTGGCTACCTCTCCCGCTTATACAAATACGCTACAGTTTGTTATGTGGGTGGCGGTTTCAACAAAAACGGGCATCACAATATTCTGGAAGCTGCGGTTTATGGCAAGCCTGTTATTACCGGACCCAACTTTGAAAAGTTTAAGGAAAGTGCAGACTTAAAAAAACTCGGCAGCAGCTTTACAATTAACAATGCAGCAGAGTTAAAAGAAGTTATGCTGCAAATGGATATTGCAACAGCAGGAACAATTGCAGGAAACTATGTAAAGGAAAACGCCGGAGCCACAACTACAATTCTTCAATGGCTTCAGGAAAAACGTCTTTTTACCAACGCATAAAATTCCTGTGTTGCCGGGCGATCATTATCCCAACCCAGTTTAATTTTCAGTTCACGCTCCATCCAGTATTGTGCTTCGGGATAGATAGAAAAATTATTGATGGTCTTGATGCTGCGTTCATACATCGCTTCATCGCCCCGGAAAAGTTCATTTATAAATACAAATCTGTCGTTGATACCAATTGCTTTTTTTAAATCCTTAATGGCATTCGATTCGGAAAGCTTATGTGCCAGCTCGGTGGTTTTTTCCCCAAGCTGTTCATTTAAGGAAAGCTGGGTACCGGATGATGTTTCATTCACTTCTTTCGAAGGAATTGGTTTTGCAGGTTCTTTATAATTAGGTTGATGAATCAGTGTTGGAACTTCCGGTTCATCTTCAAACAACAACACCGGTTTGTGTTGTTGCTGTTGTTGAAGCTGTACTTTCTTTGCAAATTCTGCTTTCTGCCTTATTTCTTCCAGCTCGGCCTCCAGTTCCTCTTCGTTTACCTGTAATACTTCCACAATTTTTTCTGCAGGCTTATCTTCTGTTTTTACAACAGCAGGTGGAACAAGTTTCGTTACAGCCGCAGGTTCAGAAACAACGGCAGCTGGTAGTATTGTTCTTGCTACCGGCATTACCACTGCCACACTTTTTGTACCAAGCGTTTCCTGTTTTTGTTGCGATGATTGTTCAAGTTCAGCACGCAGCATATTGGTGAGCACCAGCATGTGTGCTGCATCAGCATTGCGTTGTAAAGCCTGTTGTAATTGTTCTATTAGAGAAGCAATTCGTTCCATGAATAGTGCTTACTTTTGGCGGAATTGGAAATTTGCCGTTAAGTTACAAACTGTTTGGCATAAAATATTGATAATGTTTATTGAACCGAATATTAAAGGTGATCGCAGAGGATGGATTGAAGTGATTTGTGGCTCCATGTTTAGTGGAAAAACAGAAGAGCTGATCCGTCGTTTAAAGCGTGCCCGTATTGCCAATTTAAAAGTGGAAATCTTTAAACCAGCTGTAGATGTACGTTATGATGATGTAAAAATTGTTTCGCATGATGAAAATGCCATCCCCTCCACACCAATCGATAATTCACAAAAAATCTTGTTACTGTCGCAGGATGTTGAAGTAGTAGGCATTGATGAAGCACAGTTTTTTGATGTAGAAATCACCAATGTGTGTGAACAATTGGCTTTGCGTGGTGCTCGTGTAATTGTAGCTGGTTTGGATATGGATTACAAAGCACAACCGTTTGGGCAAATGCCCAACCTGCTTGCCGTAGCCGACTATATTACCAAGCTTCATGCGATTTGTGTAGTGTGCGGTAATATTGCAAATTATTCGTACCGCCATTCATCGGAAGGCGGACAGGTAGTATTGGGTGAAAAAGATAAATACGAACCACGCTGCAGGCATTGTTATCATTTAAAATCATAATTACTGATCAGCAATCAACTAAAGCAGTTTCAAACACATTCAAAACCACTTTGGCATCAACAAATAAAATACTTGTTCTCTTTAAAAAGGATCTGTTGCTTGAAATACGGCAGCAATACACTTTTTATGGCATCTTGCTGTATATCGCCAGTACCATTTTTGTACTATACCTCGCCATGGGGCAACCGGAAGCAACTGCCTGGAATGGTTTATTCTGGATGAACCTCCTGTTTATTTGCATCAATGCTGTTGCAAAAAGTTTTTTACAGGAAAGCAGGGGCCGCATGCTCTATTATTACAGCATTGCCGGGGCGCTCGATTTTATACTGGCTAAATTACTGTACAATGTATTATTGATGTTGGTGATGAGTTTACTGAGCTTACTGATGTTCAGTTTTTTCCTTGGCTCACCGTTTCTGAATAACCTGCAGTTTATCGGCATTACAGTTTTGGGAGGTATCAGCATCAGTCTTGTGTTTACATTGCTGGCAGCTATTGCTGCAAGGGCCAATCAAAATGCAGCACTGATGGCCATTCTTGGTTTTCCGTTAATTATTCCGCAACTGCTGTTACTGGTAAAAATTTCGAAAAGTGCTTTTGGGGAAGTGTTTAATGAAGGCGCACTCAGCCAGCTGGTTTTACTGTTAAGCGGTTTAGATATCATGGTCGTTTTTCTCAGCCTCATTTTGTTTCCCTTTTTGTGGAAAGATTAGGTGCA
>CAYMSG010000295.1:0-5293 GCA_964392955.1 uncultured Chitinophagaceae bacterium
ATTTCAGGATCACTTAAGTAACGCCATTTGCCTACGGCAATATTTCCCAGTTGAATATTCATAATGCGAATACGGCGCAGACTCACCACTTCGTAGCCAAAAACTTCACACATACGTCTGATCTGCCGGTTCAGTCCCTGCTTGAGAATAATCGAAAAACTTTTGCCACTCAACGTACGCACTTTACAGGGAAGCGTAGTGGTGTTGAGGATATGTACACCCTTGCTCATCTTTGCTGCAAAGTCGGGGGTTAATTTTTTGTTGACGGTAACAATGTATTCTTTCTCATGCTCATTACCGGCACGCAGAATTTTATTGACGATATCACCATTGTTGGTAAGGAAGATCAATCCTTCCGAATCTTTATCTAACCGACCAATAGGAAATATGCGTTTTGGATGATTAATAAAGCGGATGATATTGGTGCGGTCTTTCTCGTCGGTGGTAGATGTAATGTTCAATGGCTTATTAAAAGCAATGATGAACTGTTGTTGCTTTGCAGTTGATTTCACTTTCAGTAACTCATCATCAATGTACACTTTGTCTTTCGATGAAACTCTTGTACCGGCTAAAGCAACATTTCCATTGACCACCACCCGTGCCTGGTCGATCAGCTTATCTGCTTCACGGCGTGAGCAATAACCCGTAGCGCTGATGTATTTATTCAGACTGATCTTCTCTTCGGCCATGTGTCAAAAATAAGGAGGATTAATTATCTGCAACATCCCGTTGTTCTTCAGCTGTTTTCTTAAATGCTTTATTAACGAGATAGACGCCCAGCAATGTAACCAATCCACCAATGGTTAAGGTGAGTGTGAGTTTCTCTCCAAATATCATCGCTCCAAATAATACAGCCACTACCGGGTTAATATATGCGTAGATACTTGCCTGTTCTGTTGGCAGATTTTGCAATGCATACAAATAGCAAATGAACGCAATCACTGAACCAAATACAACCAGGTAGCCAATGGCTGCCCACGATTGCCAGGGAATTGCTGTGAGTGGTAAAAAGTTTTTATCAGTTGCAGAAATACCGAACAGTGCAATGCCAGCAATCACCATTTGAAAACCCAGTCCAAAATACGGGTTGAACTTGGCGGCTTGTTGTTTTGTATAGAGTGAACCGAATGCCCATGTCCAGGTTGCAATCAGTGAAATAAAAATACCGAACCGGAAACCGGGATCAAAAAAATCGTGCAGGTGTTCATAGAAGATCACACACACGCCTGCAAAACCGATCATCAAACCAAGGATTGCTTTGGAAGGAATTTTATCTTTTGATGTAAACAAACCAATGATCACCAGCCACAGTGGAAAGATGGCGCCCATAATTGCACCAAGCCCCGATGAAATAAATTTCAAGCCCCATGTACTTAAGCCGTTGCTGAGTACAAAATTTAACAGCGATAGTATCAATAATGGAATTAATTCTTTCCCTCTTGGAAACTGAGCACCTTTTGCAATAAAGAAGATCATGTAACAAAGTCCGCCGAGTAATTGACGGATACCTGCCAACTCCAGTGCAGGCATGTGCCGCACACCTTCTTTGGAAGCGATCCAGGTAGTGCCCCATAATACACAAACTACAGCCAATGCAAAAATGGCTTTCGCCCTTGTTCCTTTTTTCCGGATGGTCAAAGGATTAAAGACTGCTAAACTTTTGATGGTATCAGCAGAAAATGTAAAGGCTTTATTGATGTCGAGTTTGGGCATGATGGCCTCTCTTCCCATCCTTCTCTCCGAAGGAGAGAAGGCGGTACTGTAAATTATGATTAAATTTTTTGTTATTCCACTTCATCTTTTGTTTTACATTCATCATATTACAACAACTCGCCATTTACTTGTATCTCAAGAGAAGCAAGGGCTGGGGTTGGGTCTCTTCCCCTTTGGGGAAGCCGGATGGGGCTATTAATGTTTAAAGTGACGCATCCCGGTTATCACCATTGCCAGGTTATTTTGTTTGCAGTACTCAATCGAGTCGTTATCACGTATGGAACCACCCGGTTGAATGAATGCTGTTATGCCAGCTGCGTGACCTAACTGCACACAATCATTGAACGGGAAGAATGCATCACTTGCCATTACTGCACCATTCAGATCAAAGTTGAATTGCTTTGCTTTTTCAACCGACTGGCGAAGTGAATCGATACGGCTTGTTTGTCCGCAACCTTTACCCACCAGTTGTTTATTCTTCACCAATGCAATGGCATTCGATTTTAAATGTTTGCAAATGAGGTTTGCAAAAATGAGATCTTCTTTTTCTGCAGCAGTAGTTGTTCGGTCGCCGGCTTCTTTCCATTCTGTATAATTGCCTTCGTCTATACCTTGCACCAACACACCATTCAAAATAGATTTGTATTGCTCTTTTGCTTTTGGCTGTGCTTTCAGTTGTAATAAAATTCTGTTCTTTTTCGATTTCAATACGTCCAATGCATCAGCAGCAAATGAAGGAGCGATCAATACTTCAAAGAAAATTTCATTGATCGCATCAGCCGTTGCTTTATCAATTTCACCATTGCAAACCAATACACCGCCAAAGGCGCTTTCATTGTCACCAGCAAGAGCAGTATCCCAACTGTCTTTTACAGTTGCACGTTGTGCAACACCACATACGTTGGTATGTTTGATGATAGCGAAAGTAGTATCTGAAAATTCTTTGATGAGTTGGATAGCAGCATCTACATCAACCAGGTTATTATACGAAAGTTCTTTACCGTTCAATTGTGTAAATAGCTCGTCAAGGTTACCGAAGAAACGTGCCGATTGATGCGGGTTCTCACCATAACGCATGATCTTTTCTTCTTTGTTGAACGGTGTCTCAACAGCCGACTGATGGAAGTAGTTAGAGATAGCAGTATCGTAAGCCGTACACACATCAAATGCTTTGATGGCAAATGCACGACGTTGCTCATAACTTGTTTCACCATTTTGCTCACGCAACATATTTTCCAATACTGCATATTCTTTCTTCGCAGCTAACACAACAACATCCTTATGATTTTTTGCAGCAGCACGGATCATCGATGGTCCGCCGATATCTATTTTTTCGATGATCGCTTTTTCATCGGTTGTTGAAGCAACGGTTTCTTCAAACGGGTACAGGTCCACAATTACCAGGTCAAGCTCGGGAATATTGTATTGCTTCATTTCAGCCAAATGCTGTTCATCATCTCTTTTTCCAAGAATACCACCAAACACAGAAGGATGCAGGGTTTTTACACGGCCTCCTAAAATAGAAGGGTAGGTTGTAAGACTTTCAACCGGAACAACGGGAATGCCCAGTTTTTCAATAAACTGTTGTGTGCCGCCGGTTGAGTAAATGGTTACCTTTTGTTCGTGCAAAAGCTGAACTAATGAATCCAGGCCATCCTTGTAAAAAACTGAAATGAGTGCTGCTTGAATCTTCTTCATAAATGTGGTTGATTGGCGCCACCCAGACGCTAAGTCACGAAGAAACACTGGAAAACGTTCGTGCTTGGAGACTTTTTGTCTTTGTGGCAAGACTTTAAGAAGCCGCAAAGGTAGGGGTCTATAAATTCATCACAAAAGCCCCCCGCTCACTTGTGCAGAAATAGTTAAGCTGCAACCGTTCGCAGTCTTTTTTCCAGAGTGCTACCTTCCATTGCGGGTTAGAGCTGTCGAATACCAACAGCTTGCAGTCAATTGTTTTGAGCAGATCGTTGATAAAAAGACGGGGATTGCCGGAAACGATGACCACATCGGCAAAAATCGGTACTGCCAATGAATCGTACCGGTAGGATTGATTGATATGGATGATCTTTTTTTGATTGATTTGGTAGGCATGCTGCGCAAGTGAACTGTTTTGTATAGCTGAATGATAGGTACGGTGTGTGATACGGGAAGGTTTTAAATGAAAGTTGCGGAGAAAACCATCTTGCAGCAAAACAGAATCGCCGATGAATTGATATTGATTGCCGAGCATAAAATCAATGGCAGTGTGTTGTGATAAATTATACACGATCAGTTTCTGCTGGCGGAAGGTTTTGTATTGCAGGTAAACCTGTATACCAAAAAACAGACAGAGAAATGATACGCTCCACTTGAGAGCAGTCGGTCGTTTTTGAATAAGCCAGATGCCTGTTGCCGCAATGAACAGGTACAGGAGTATTGTTTGTGCAGGATGATGGTTGATGCCATCTACCACGGAGAATGTAAAATGATCGACCCAAAGAATAAACTGATTCATCCATTGCAATAATTGTGTAACAGCAACAGCAACTGTTTTTGCAAGTAGGGGAAAAAATGAACAGGTCATCAGTAAGATCAATCCGTACAATGCAAATGTAGACAGCGGTACGGCCAGTAAATTACTGATTAGAAACAGGGTTGGCGCCTGGTGAAAATGATAGATACAAAGTGGTAGTGTAAGAATTTGCGCTGCTAATGTAACTGCATTGAGTTGCCAGAGTTTATCCAGCAGTTTGTTTTGAATACTGAACCAATGATAAATTGGTTTCATGAATAATACGATGCTTAACACCGCAGCGTAGGAGAGTTGAAACCCAACGTCCCACAGCAGGAACGGATTGTAGCACAGTAATACAAAAGCTGATGCAGCCATGCTGTTGTAAATATTTCCTTTCCGTTGAAACAAATCTGCTCCGGCAATAAAACTGAACATGATTACAGCTCTGAGAACAGATGCTCCGGCACCGGTTAATAAACTAAATAACCACAGTAACAGAATCACAAGAATTGTTTTAAATACTTTCAATCGCTTGAAACGCTCCAGTGGTTTTAATAGGAAGAGCAACAGAACATAGATCAATCCAAGGTGCATTCCGCTGATGGCAATTACATGCACAACACCGGTGTTGCTGTAAGCCTGTACCAGATCACGGTCCAGATCATCCCGATAGCCGATGAGCAATGCTTCAGCAACACTGCTTTCCATATCGCCTTTAATATATGTACGGATCGTTTTTAAGATATACCCTTTTACATGGTACATCTGTTTCCAGAAATATGATGTTTCTGAGCGACCTGTTTTTTTATAATCCTTTGCCTGTAAAAACAGCTGATGTGTGATGCCATTGAACAATGAATATCGTTTGTAATCGAAGCCACCGGGGTTACCCGCATTTTTTATTTCCTGTAGTGGTTTGTTTACAAGAATGATATCGCCATAGGTTAATGCAGGCGGCAGACTGTCTTTCCGGAAGTACAGCACCGCTTTACCTTTTACAGTTGTTGCTTTTTGGTGATGATATAACACATTTACTTCACTGAGTGCTTTGTATGTTTTTTCACGTTCACTCAGCGGCTCCAATAG
>CAYMSG010000296.1:0-5288 GCA_964392955.1 uncultured Chitinophagaceae bacterium
AAAATTTTCAATGTTGAAAAAAATATTGTTTCACAAGGTGGAACCGGCGTTGATGTAATGCGCAACGTACCTACTGTAAATGTTGATATTGATGGAAACATTACCATGCGTAACAGTGCTCCGCAAATTTTTGTAGACGGTCGTCCTACTGTATTAACACTGGAGCAAATTCCTGCTGATGCCATTCAAAGCATTGAACTCATCACCAATCCATCTGCAAAATATGATGCCAGCGGAGGCCAATCAGCGATCATCAATATTGTGCTGAAAAAGAACCGTCGTGTTGGTTATAGTGGTAGTGTGCGTGCAGGTATTGATATGCGTGCAAGATTGAACGGTGGTGGCGATATCAACATCCGCCAGGGAAAAGTAAACTTCTTTGCAAACATTGGTTTGAACCAGCGCCGTGGTATCAGCTTTGGTGAAACAGATCGTAACAACTTCGGTGATTTTGTTCCAAATACTGCGTTTACAGATAACCGTAATATCAGCGATGGTTTCTTCCGTTTTGGTCGTGCCGGTGTTGACTTCCTGATCGACAACCGCAATACACTTACACTGCAAGGGAACTTCGGTGGTGGTAATTTTGATAACATCGATCAGAATGTGATCCGTTACGACAGTGCATACAGTACACCTAAAACAATTTTTGAAGACCGTAACACCAACGGGAACAGCATTTTCCGTAACAACGGTGCCACCGTCAGCTATAAATATAATTTCCCACGTGCCGGCCGTGAATTAACTGCCGATATCAATTATAACAAAAGCCGTAATGAAAGTAACCAGGCGATCAGCTATACCAAATGGCTCGATGCCAACCGCACCCAACTGGCCAATGCAGAGCAGATACAAGGTGTACTTTCAGGAGGTAACAATACATTTATTGTGGGACAGATCGATTACACCGATCCCATCAATGAAAATATAAAAGTGGAAGCCGGTTTACGTTCACAAACCCGTTTGTTTGAAAGTTTCCAACGCAACTCTATTAACGGTGTGGCACAACCGCTGATCAGTAACCAGTTTTCGTATGTTGATTATGTACATGCAGCGTACGCCAGCTTTTCGCAAAAGGTAGCTAAAGCTAACTTTAACTACCAGGTGGGTTTACGACTCGAAAGTTCAAGTTACGATGGTGAGCAGGCCGGTAAAACAGAACGTTTCCAGAACCAGTTTCCCCTGGCCTTATTCCCAAGCATCTTCCTGTCGAAATCATTCGAACAAAAACAGGATATGCAGATCAATTACAGCCGCCGTATCAACCGTCCTAACTTTTTCCAGTTATTACCGAATACTGATTACAGCGACATCTTTAACTACCAAACCGGTAACCCGAACCTGAAGCCTGAGTTTACCAACTCATTGGAGTTAACCTACCAAAAAACATACGGCGACAAAAACAACACCGTATTGGTTACGCTGTTTGGTAAGCAAACCAATAACCTGATTTCACGTTACGTGGTGCGTGACAAGTTAGGCGACAGTCCTGATAGTGCCAACATCAATACCTGGATCAACGCCAACAAGAGTTATGCAGCCGGTGTGGAATTGGTATTCCGCAATACGGTAAGCAAATGGTGGGAAATCAACTATAACGTAAACGTTTACTATTCGAAAATTGACGGCAGCAGTATCTCTCCTGATCTGCAAAACGAACGTACCAGCTATACCGTTAAATTAAACAACTCCTTCCGTTTAGGAAAAGGATGGAGCATGCAGTTGAGTGGTGATTATAATTCACGTTCCATCCTTCCTGTATCAAGTGGCGGCGGTGGACGTGGCGGTCGTGGTGGCGGATGGATGGGCGGCGGCAACATTGCCACTACACAAGGTTATATTGATGATAACTACTATGTTGACTTTGGTGTACGGAAAGAATTCAAGATCAAAAACAACACCGCTTTCATTTCAATGAACTGGAGCGATGTATTCAGCACACGCCGTAACAATGTATTTGCTCAATCGGCTGTGCTGGATCAATACAGCTGGAGAAGAAGAGATCCTGCATTTGTTCGTTTGAATTTCAACTACCGCTTTGGTAAGTTCGATGCTTCCCTCTTTAAGCGTAAGAATACACGCAGTGAAGGTGGTGGCGATGAAATGCAGCAGATGCAGTAAGAATAGATCAATCGATACAAATCCCTCTCCGGTTTCGGAGCGGGATTTTTTTTGCAGGTATCTGAAAAAAACAATCTTTATTGATTGAGCAGGTATTGTAGATGTGTTCAAACAACCGCACTACAAAAATGGAAGTAACAAAAGCTTACAAAAAAATCATACCCGGAATAAAAGATATTCAGGAACTTGCTGTTTCATAATCTTGCAATATGAAACAATATTTCCTGTTGGCTTTTACAGCAATCTTCTTTGCAACACTATTACCTGCACAACAGCCAGTACGTGTAATGACGTTTAACATTCGCCTCAACACGGCATCCGACAGTTTGAATGCCTGGCCCTACCGGAAAGACCTGGTGGCTTCGCAAATCCTGTTTCATAAAATTGAATTGCTAGGTGTGCAGGAGGCCTTGCACGATCAGATGCTGGACCTGCAGCAACGTTTGCCGCAATACAAAACAGTTGGTGGTGGCAGAGACGACGGACAAACAAAAGGAGAATACTCGGCTATTTTTTACGATACCACCCGACTGCAATTATTAGCCAATGATATGTTTTGGCTCAGCGAAACTCCAACCGCTATTGGACTTAAAGGTTGGGATGCTGCCATTACACGCATTGTTACCTGGGCAAAGTTCAAAGACCGTAAAACCAAAAAGATCTTTTTTGCATTTAACACGCATTACGATCATGTTGGAAAAATTGCCCGTCGTGAAAGTTCCAAACTCCTGTTACAGAAAGTACAGGAGATTGCCGGCTCCACCCCTGCTGTAATTACCGGTGATTTTAATGCACAACCAACCGATGAGCCGATCCAGGTGCTCGTTGATAAAGACAATCGGTTACGCCTTACCGATAGTAAACAACTTTCGCAAACGCCGCATTACGGTCCAACCGGCACCTTCAATGCATTCCGCTCAAAGGAAACCAGTAACCAGCCCATTGATTATATTTTTGTAAAAGGGAACTGGAAAGTGCTTACGCATGCCACTATTTCGCAAACATGGATGGGACGATTTGCAAGTGATCACTTTGCGGTGATGGCGGAGTTACAGTTGAACTAAATGTTGTTGGTCAGGCGACCAACAAAGGCCAAGAGATCGTTTGCTTCAAATTAAAATAGCTATACATGAAACCATACGTTATTTGTCATATGCTGGGTTCGGTAGACGGACGCATTAAACAGAACATCTGGGGCTTGAAAGATCATCATAAGTACTTTGAGGAACCGGCATCAAAAATCAAAGCCGATGCGTGGCTGGTGGGCCGTAAAACCATGCAGGAGTTTTGCAGCAAAAAGAAATATAAACTGCAAAAGCCGAAAGAAAAAATCGCAAAAGAAGATTTTGTTGCCGCAAAAGTTGCTAAGCAATATACCGTGGTGATTGATCCTTCCGGTAAATGTTTCTGGGATACCAATATGGTTTCTACTGAGCAGGTAATTGAAGTACTGAGCGAAGAAGTAAGCAGCAGCTACCTGGCACACCTGCGAAGTAAAAATGTATCGTACATTTTTGCTGGCAAAAAAGAACTCGATCTTGCACTGGTATTGAAAAAACTAAACAAACATTTTGGTATTAAACGGGTGCGTATTGATGGTGGCGGACATGTAAACGGATCGTTTCTAAAAGCAGGCCTAATCGATGAATTCAGTTTGGTATTGGCACCGTTAGCCGATGGTACCATTGGTGCACCAACCGTATTTGAAGCAGAAGAAGGTTATGGCAAGCGAAAAGCCACACACTTTACATTGAAGTCGGTGAAACGTATCTACAAAGATTTTTTGTGGCTGCGTTATAGCACTGTAAAAGACAAAAAGAAAAAACACTGATTCATTTTACTGCATGTCACAACCACATATAACTGAACTGCAACCGAAAACGCTTGCGGGCAAACAGATACGCATGAGCCTTGCAAATAACCAGACAGAAAAGCTTTGGCAAAGTTTTATGCAGCAACGCAAAGAACTTACAGCAGTAAATCATTTGCTCTATTCTTTACAGGTGTACAATGCAGATTATTTTACAGCCTTTCATCCTGCAAATGAGTTTACCAAGTGGGCATTGGCAGAGGTAAGTGACACAGCTGATCTCCCTGAAGGATTTGAACGGTTTCACCTGCCCGATGGGCTGTATGCAGTATTTGAGCATAAAGGAAGCAGCACTGAAATTTTTCAACGCATTTTTACCGGGTGGTTGCCACAATCGGGTTACGAGTTAGATGACCGTCCGCATTTTGAGCTGCTGGGTGAAAAATACAGGAACAACAGTTATGACTCGGAAGAAGAGATCTGGATACCGGTGAAAAGAAAATAAAACGTTGTTGGTCAAGCAAAAAAACGAAGGCAAGAAACCCAACAAAGGCTGCGGCAACTAACAACGCCTGTGATGCTTTTCTTATGGCTTAAAACAGGAGGTAAACAGGCAGTAAAGTGCCTTTATGAGCGAAGGATGAGCGAAGGATGGTTGCATTTGCCCGGACTTTTGTTTATCTTGTTTACAAAATACCTTACCTATGGCACGCACAAACAACAACCTTCTTACAAAGGCATTAAAAGGCCAAATCGGCAAGCAACTTGTATTTAAGCAATACGGGAAGAAGACTGTGGTGACCCGTTACCCTGATATGAGTAAGGTTGTACCGAGCGAGGCACAAAAAAAACAACGAAGCGGTTTTGCAGAAGCGGTTGCGTATGCACAAACAATCAATAACGATCCCGTAACAAAGGCGAAGTATGCAAAAAAAATAAAGAAAGGAAAGAGTGTGTTTCAATATGCGATAAAGGAGTTTTTGAAGGGGAAGAAAAAGTGAATGGTGAGTGGTGAATTGTGAATGAAGCTGCCTGTAATTACAAGTAACCTGTTGTGTGTGTGAAGCGTTGAATATTTATCGTTACCGGTTGACAGGAGAACAAAAACCATTTTAAAAACAAACAGAAATAATTACTTTAGCAGTATGACAGAAAAGACCATACATGAAGGAAGGAATGTGAAACGTTTTCGTGAAATGCTTGGCATTAAACAAGATGCCTTGGCACAGGAATTAGGATTAAGCCAGCAGGCGGTGAGTTCATTAGAGCAGAAGGAAAAAATTGATGAGAAGATACTGAGAGATGTGGCAAAATTGTTAAAAATACCGGTTGAAGCTATTCAAAACTTCGATGAAGA
>CAYMSG010000297.1:0-5288 GCA_964392955.1 uncultured Chitinophagaceae bacterium
GATACCAAAGCCTCTCCTTCCCTGCATGTATGGAGCTGGGTACAAATAACGATGGCCTTATTATTCATCAGTTATCTTTTTGGCAATATTGCGCCCATCAACGCACTCAATGCCTCTTATATTTATGTCTATGGTTTGTTTGTGTTCCTGAGTGTGTACGCTTATACCGAACTGATGGACCGGAATAAATATGCCATCGTTTGGGAATTGATCAAGAACAGCTTGGGCATTGCTATCGTTCTGCAAACCGGCGATTGGTTTGGTGCAGCAGCACTAAGTCCATTTATTAAATATGGCGTTGGTACTTACTTTCTACTCTCTTCAATTGTTACGCTCTGGTTTGTGATGAAGCATTCGAAGGAAGATGCATTAAACACTAATTCACATGAATTAAGCATTTACAATTAAAGTCGATGCAATTTCTTTCGGAAGTCCATATGCTGCTAAAAAATCGATTGCGTAATTGCCCTTTAAAATTGGGATATCAATCCTACCATCCTGCTTTAAAAAGGTTTTTTCGAAAATGGGAAACGAGGCGTCTTTTGAAAGGCTAATGAAATATACAAATCCCCCAATAAAAAATGTAACAAACCTGCAATTACCCAATTCATAAAGTTCAGGGTTCTGAATTACTCTTACTAAATCATTATTTCGATTAACTATTGCCAAAATTGAAATCTTGAAGTTTTCTTCATCAGTGTATACATTACTAAGTATAATATTTCTTAGAACTTCCTCCTCATTTGAAAGATTAATTTTTTCAAAAAAAGGATTTCCAGAAATAGAAGCCCTCCAAACAATGGAAAGAATAAAGTGCTTAAACTTCTTGTAATCAATATTTCTAATAATAATACTCTCGATACCATCAGGGCCTAATTGATTCTCAAATAAAGGAGTATTCTTTAAAGCGCCTCCATAAAGAACTACTGACACATATTTCTCAGATTTGCTTAATAATTCATTCTCACATTCCTTACAAAGGATAAATTTTTCAAAAATCCCAGTTTGATAGGGTTTAGGATTAAAAAGAGGCTTATTTAAATTAACCATTGTCATCTTGTTATTAGCATCAAACAACCCCTTATACATGAAGTTTGGTATAATATGAGACTTTCGAATAAGTTTAGCCCGCTTCTTGCATAATTTACATTCTCCGTTTTGATTCATGTTACAAAATAGGATTTTTTAAAATCTAATTAATACCCACCACTCATCCTCTTTTTCCTCCTTCCATCTCCTGCACAAAAAATTCCTGCCCGGTCCGTGCAACAAAATCAATGAACTTTATACTTTCTATTATAAAAACCATTGAACCTGTCAACTATCATCCCATCTGCTGAAACACTGGTGCAGCAATGCCTCAACGGCGAAGCGGCGGCGTATAAGACCTTGTACGACCGGTATGCAAAAGCTATGTTCAATACGGCGTTGCGTATTGTAAACCGTACCGATGAGGCTGAAGATATTTTACAGGAAGCATTTACCGATGCATTTCAGCAACTGAGTTCTTTTGAAGGCAGGTCAACCTTTGGTGCATGGCTACGGCAGATTGTCGTATATAAAAGTCTTGCGCATCTGAAAAAACAAAAACTGCATCTGAATGGATTGGAGACGGATGCCGAAAATATTGCAGATGATCAACTCATTGATGAAGATGAGATCTGGTACACAGCGGATAGTATAAAACAGGCCATGCAGAAATTACCGGATGGTTACCGGACCGTGTTAACGCTTCATTTGATTGAAGGTTTTGAACAGGAAGAAGTGGCAGAAATGATGAAGGTGGCCCATTCAACCGTTCGCACACAATACATGCGGGCCAAACAAAAATTACTACAACTGTTAAAACAGGAAGTATATGAGCAATAACCTCGAAAAATTTGTGAGCAGAAACCGAAGTGAGTTTGATACAGAGCATCCAAGTGCAGATGTATGGAGTAAGATTGAAAAAACACTTCCCATCAAAAAAGAAGCAAAGGTTTTTTCACTGAAAGACATTTATAAATTTTCAGCAGCAGCAGCGGTTGTGTGCATTGTATTAACCTCTGCTTATTTTGTGTACATCCGTCAGCAAAAAACGGAATCCGTTGCGGTGGAAACAAAATCAGGCAATGCCGCATTCAAAGGAATGACACCTGAATATGCAGCAGAAGCAAAACAGGTATTCAATGCCATTGAAACACGCCAGGAAGAATTAAAAGAAGCTACAGCTGATAATCCTGAACTGTATAAACAGTTTTTAGACGACCTGCAACTGCTCGACAGTACGTATAATATGCTGCAAAAACAGGCAGCAGTTACAGCCAATAAAGATGTGATCATGAAAGCGATGCTCCAGAATCTGCAACTGCAGGCAGAGTTGTTGTACCGCCAGCTGATGATCAGCAACGACATTAAAAAACAAACACAGCAAAACAGTGAATTGCCGAATGGGTAAACCATTCTACTGATCCACCTTTCATCATTTAAAAAAGTATGAACATGAACCTTTCATTCAAAACCATTTTTGGTATGACTCTCCTGTTGCTTACAGTACAGGTAGCAGCCCAGCAAAAAGAAGAAAAAAACGAAAAAAAGCGGTACGAGCATTTTAAAGAAAGAAGTATTTCGAAAACGTATGCAGCCAGTGGCAACACGCTCAACATCAACAATAGTTTCGGCAATGTAACGGTAACTACATGGGATCGCAATGAAATTAAAGTGGATATTCACATTGAAGCAAGCTCTACCGATAAAGAACTGGCCGATAAGATGTTTGAGAACATTGATGTTACTGAAAGCAAAGAAGGGAATGAAATAAAATTCAAAACCACTACCAATAAAAACAAGAACGGCAATTACAATTGTAAGAATTGTAAAAGCAGTATGAGTATCAACTATACGGTACAAATTCCTTCCAACAACACGCTGAAAATTGAAAATTCGTTTGGTGCAATCAAATTGCCAGACTATAACGGCAGCGTTTCACTCAACAGCAAATTTGGTTCGTTAACAGCGGGCAATCTCCCCAAGGCAGAAAAACTGGTGGTTGAGTTTGGAAAAGCAACACTGAAGAATGTCAACAATGCTACTTCCAGCTTTAAATTTTCTACTGTAACCATTGACAATCTCACCGGAACCAACAAGATCAGTATGGAATTTTGTAAAAGCAGCCGCATTAATATCGACAATGATCTTACATCACTTACGTTACATGAATCGTATAGTACTGTAAACCTTCGTCCAGCCTCAAATTTTTCTGCGACCTATATTATCAAAACAAGCTTTGGATCGGTAGTTGACAGAAGCAATGCCAATATCAAACGCACGGATACCCCGGATAAATATGGCCCTGATTCAAATCGAAGCTACGAAGGTAAATCAGGTTCCGGTTCATCAAAGATCGAAGTGAAATCAAGTTTCGGCCGCATCATCATTGGTGAAGCAACAGAAGCTGAACTGAAAGAGAAAGAAAAGAATAAGACAAAAAACAAGCAAGTAATCTAAAACCTTTTTCTCATGTTGATTATTACTCCCTTTTGATTCTTCAAAAGGGACAAGTTTGAAAAAAACGCTAACCTTATCATCGCTCCCCTTTTGCTTGGCAAAAGGGGATTTTTATTCCGTTAACCGCTAACTCAAACACAACTGCCGCAAACTAACCGGCATAGGTGTAATTGATTTTTGCCCATCTACTTTAGCTGTACCAAAAAAATAAACCAAAAATCAAAAACATGAAACAAACACTTATTCTTGCCGGTTTTATTCTCCTGGCAATTGCCTGCCAAAAGAAAGAGCAAGGCATTAACAGCAATCAGCCAAAATTCAATCTCGATAAGTTTGAACAGAATATCAAAACCACATATGGTCCGCAGGCCGTTGGTTACTCTTACACAATTGTTGTGGGCGATAAGATCATGCGGTTTGGAGCAGCCGGAAAAGCCAGCAGATCGGATGGCGATGTGCCGTATACCATTGAAACAAGACAGGAAATTTTCAGTGTTACCAAATTTATGACAGCAATAGCTGTATTTAAGATGCTGCAGATGAAAGGTATTTCACCCGATGCTTATATCCACAATTATTTACCCAACTCATGGACCATTCATCCATCATTGATGCAGATCAGCTTCCGCAGGTTATTATCACACAACAGTGGCTTTGCAAAAAACGATCGTGATTATGCATCGCTCAAACAAATGATGAACATGCAGCAAGGTGATACAACACGTACCTACAACAATGCCAACTTTGCTTTGTGCCGCATCCTGCTTCCCTATTTGAAATACGGCAAAGGTTATTTTGCAGCCGCTGAATTCAATAATACACTTGAAGCTGCAACAGCGTATGAGTTCAGGGAAATTATGCGTGATCTTGTGTTGCAGCCATCGAACATTGCACATTGGGAAAAAATTGATTTTAAAAACTGGAACCACCAGGGCCTTGTCAATTATCCGTACACACTTTTCTATCGCTGGAACAGTAATTTATCGCCGGTATCAAACAGTGATGATGTGCTGATCGCCGGATCAAGAGGGCTTGTGATGAGTACCTATGAAATAGCACAGGTACTGATTGCGTTCGAAAACAATCAGCTGGTTCCGCCACATATAAAACAACTGATGAAAGTTGCCGGTTGTGGTTTTGATGGCGTTAACGGCATTGGTGGTGACAAAGGACGCTACTTCTGGAAAAACGGTGGTGGCCCCGGTGGCCCTGGACCTGGTGGCGAATGTATCATCATGAGTTTCCCCAACAGCGTATATGTCAGTATTAACTCAAACAGCAATGTTGGTGATAACGTGCAACATGTGGCCAGCCCTGTAAAACTGGTACAGGCATATGATAATGCGTGGGATTAAGAAATCGGTTACTCACCTTGTTTACAGCTATGTGTGCTTGTTGCAGATCAGGCTCCGCAGCAAATGCGGAGTTTGGTTTCAACGCTTTGAAAGAAAAAGAGTAATTTTTAACCCATGAAACCAATCGTAGTCTTCGTTTGATCAGAGTTATTCATATGTCGGCTCTTCTGTTAATAGCAATTGCAGTACAACATGCAACTGCACAGGCCCCTGCTTTTTATCACCTGAGTACAGCGGAGGGATTGAGTGATAACAGCATAAATGATGTGAAACGTGACCGGAATGGTATTCTGTGGATCGGTACAACAGAAGGGCTTAACAGTTTTGATGGTAACAGCATTACCACGTATTACAAATACGATCATCCCAAACTGGCGGGCAATGATATACTGCAGGTAATTTGTGATGATGAAAACCGCATCTGGTTACGAACTCCAACCAATTTTG
>CAYMSG010000298.1:0-5280 GCA_964392955.1 uncultured Chitinophagaceae bacterium
GCCACTTTTTTACCTTGCCCGGCCAGTTGTCCGATGAGTGAATCAACCAGGGTACTTTTCCCGGCGCCGGGTGGTCCTGTAATTCCTATTACCGGTACAGTTGATGCAGGGAGAGATTGCAGGAATGTTTCATAACCCGCCACTTCATTTTCAATCAATGAAATACAGCGGGCAAGGCTTTTAAAATTTCCATTGCCTACCTCCGTCAATAAATTATCCCACATGGTACAAACCTAATTGAAAAACGTATGCAAATGCACAGGCAGTACTTTAAAACAACTGCAAAGTGATCGGTATTGCACAGTTATGTGGCTTGTAAACACGGCTATAAAAAGCAGGGACGATGCCATTGAAATACTGTTTATTTGTAAACGAAAACATGACTACCGGCAGACCCACCATACAGTTTTATCTTTTCTGTACAGGCGTTGTATTGATGATGGTGGGGTTTCTGCTCAGCCGCACTTTGCTCAGCATTGGAACCTTTGTGGTAATTGTGAATGGATGGCTGCAACATGATTTCAAACAGCGGTGGGTAGCTTTTACAGCCAACAGCTTTCTGGTGGGGATCAGTTGCCTGTTCCTTCTTCCGTTTTTATCCGGTTTATGGAGTAGTGACCTGCACACCTGGCAAGCCGCCATGCAGGATAAACTTCCATTGCTTTTGTTACCGTTTGCGCTGGTACTGCAAAAAGGAGTGGAGCGGAAACACATTGTTTTCTTTTCCATTGCCTGGACTGGCTTGTTATTAGCAGGTTCTGTATGGAGTGCATCGCATTACATTGGTAGCAAGGATACATACGAAGCATTGTATCGTATGTCAAAAGTGTTGCCCACGCCAGCCGGTAACGATCATATCCGTTTCAGTATGGCCATTGTAATTGCATTGCTGTTATGGCTGCAGCTGGAAGAGTGGAAAGCAATCACATCGGCTACATGGCAATGGGCATGGCGGGCTGTTGCAGGTTGGTTCATCATTTATCTGCATTTGCTGGGCGCCAAAACAGGTTTGCTGGGTGTGTATTTTATTTTGTTGCCATTGTTGATCTGGAAAATGTGGCAGGCAAAACAGAAACAACTTGCGGCAGTTGTACTGCTGGCAGCTTGTTGTTTACCTGTACTTACTTACTATAGTTTTTCTACATTCCGTGCAAGGGTGCAGTATGTGATCTTTGAACAGCAAAACTGGGGAGCAGCAGATTTTGCAGGCGGCTTCAGCGATCAAAACAGGTTGCTTTCAATCAAAAGCGGTTGGCACGTATTCAAACAAAATTGGTTAACCGGCGTGGGGTATGGCGATATACGTGCAGAAACTGCTAAGTGGTATGCAGCAGAAGCGCCTGCTGTGCCTGCCTCGCAACAGTTTCTGCCGCTCAATCAATGGATCACCAGCGGAAGCGGAGCGGGAATTGCAGCTGTGCTGTTGTTTACAACTGTTCTGCTGCTTCCTTTTTTTCAGAAAGAATGGCGCCAAAACAAACAGGCTCTTTTTTTTCTCTTATTCATGAATATTATATTTCTTTACGAAACCACCATTGACGATCAGTTTGGTGTGTTCTTGTTTACCTTTTTTACCTTGTTCTGGAACCATACTATTCGCCAAGCCAACATCTGATATGCAACCTATTTCAGTAGTAATCATAACACGAAATGCCGCCCACCTGCTTGCCGCTACACTGCAAAGTGTACAGAAGCTCACCGATGATATCCTTGTATGCGACACTGGTAGTAACGATGCCACGATTCCTGTGGCGAAAAAGAATGGTGCTGCTGTAATCGAAGAAGAATGGAAAGGGCATGGCCTTACCAAAAACATTGCCAACAACCACGCAGTGTACGATTGGATCTTTCAATTAGATGCAGATGAAGTTGTAGATGAGGAGTTGCTGCAAACATTGCTTTCACTCAACCTGAAAGATCAAAAGCAGATATTTTCGGTGCGGCGAAAAAACTTTTTTCAAGAAAAACAGATCCGTTTTGGCGATTGGAGGAAAGATGAACCTGTTCGTTTGTTTCACCGGGAACAGGCCGAATGGAACGATGATTTTGTACACGAAAAACTCATATACCCGCCGGGTTGTGTTGTAAAGAGGTTGAAAGGATCGTTGCTGCACAAAACAGTACAGTCGCTGGAGCAATACCAGCAAAAGATGATGAACTATGGCATAAAAAGCGGTGAGCAGTATTTCAAGGCCGGGAAAAAAGGAGCATGGATCAAGCGGTTTGTATCACCACTCTTTGCATTCGTAAATCATTATCTCATCAAACTTGGTTTTTTGGATGGGCGTGAAGGCTTCCTCATTGCCGTTACTACCATGCGTTACACCCGTACCAAATACAACAGCTTGTACAACCTGCAAAAAGCAAACAAACAGTAAGCCCTGTTTCTTTGTTATTTTGTGAACAGAACCAACCGGCATGACCAACTTTATTCCCATCTTTCCCCTCAGCATTATTGTATTTCCCGGCGAAACGCTGAACCTGCACATTTTTGAACCACGCTACAAACAGCTCATTCAGGAGTGTGTAGAACAAAAAAAACCATTTGGCATACCGGCGGTGGTAAACAAAGAGTTGAAAGAGCTTGGTACGCTCATTGAAGTAACAGCCATCAAACAGGTATATGATGATGGGAAGATGGACATCAGCACAAAAGGTATCAAAGTGTTTCGCCTGCTGGAAGTAATTAAAGAAATTCCGGATAAACTATACAGCGGTGCCATTGTTACCTATCCCGAAGATGAAGATGACGGTAACCGCTTACTGATGCAGCAGGTAGTAAAAGGCATTAAAGAACTGCACAAACTGCTCGATGTAAGCAAAGATTTTAAAAAACCCGAAGAAGAATTAAAAGCCTTTGATGTGGCCCATCACATGGGTTTAAATATTGATGAAGAATTTGAATTGCTGGGCTTGTTCAGGGAGGTGCAGCGCCAGGAATATTTAAAACGGCATCTGGCAAAAGTGATTCCCCTGCTTTCCGAAATGGAAAGCCTGAAAGACAAAGTAAAACTCAACGGCCATTTCAGGAATCTGGAGTCGTTTGATTTTGATCTGTAACTTGCACACATGTCCACCACTATCTGTTTCGATTTCGGCAACACCCGTTTAAAAGCGGCGGTGTTTGAACAGGATCAACTGAAAGAAATTGTGATTCTGCCGGATGATAACCGTTCAACCATTGAAGAGATTGTTCAGAAATACAAACCGCAGTTCAGTATCCTCTCATCAGTCGTCAATCATCAACCTATGGTGGAAGATGTGCTGGAGGGGCATACACAGTTTCATAAATTATCGCACAGCACCCAACTGCCGTTTACCACACCGGTGGGCAAACCCGAAACCATTGGTGCCGACAGGCTGGCGCTCTGTGCAGCAGCGGTGCATCTGTTCCCCCATAAAAATAATTTAGCCATTGGCCTGGGTACCTGTATTACCTACAATTTCATTAATAACCAGAACCAGTTTTTGGGCGGGAGTATATCGCCGGGACTTGAAATGCGGTTCAAAGCCATGCATGGCTTTACAGCCAAGCTGCCATTGGTAAACATGGAGTGGAATTTCCCACTGATCGGATACGATACCAAGACCAATTTACTCAGCGGTGTTGCCTGGGGAATGGCCAAGGAGATCGATGGAATCATTGACGCATACAGGGAAAAGTATGGGAACTTTAACGTGCAATTAACCGGGGGCGATACCCTTCATTTTGCTCCTCTGCTCAAAAACATGATATTTGCAGACCCTCAACTAATATTTAAAGGTCTGTATGCAATCAGTGAGTTCAATCGGTAAGCGTGTTTCGTTGGTGTTCGTGCTATCGCTATCAGTTATTTCTGCCGCTATTTCACAGGATAATTCGCCCTGGAGCCGTTATGGACTGGGAGATATTGTTCCTTCCGGTAATATCGTAAACAGGGGCATGGGTCATATCGGCGCTGCCTACAACGACTTTCAAACCATCAACTTTGTAAACCCTGCTTCGTACCGCCGGTTTGGGCTGCAACGGTCTATCCTTGATATCGGTATTGATATCAACAGCCGCAAACTGAGTAACAACAGGGGCAATACGTATACCTCCAACAATGCATCGGTGCCTTACCTGGCAGCGGGTTTTCAAATTAAACCGTCGAAAGCAAAGTACGATTGGGGATTGGCCTTTGGCTTGCGCCCTTTAACCAAAGTGAGTTACAGTATTCAATCCATTACCAGCATACCCGCAGGCGACAGTCTGATCAATATTTACGAAGGCAATGGGGGCAGCTACCAGGCTTTCCTCGGTTCAGCCATCGGTATCAAAAATTTCAGCTTTGGATTTAATACCGGCTACCGTTTTGGTACAGCCGATTATACAACAAGAGTGAACATTTACAACGATTCTGTTCCGGGTCGTTACCGCAGCGGACAAAAAAAGATCCGCAACACGTTTGGCGCACCATTCTTAGATCTCGGCGTGCAGTACATGATCAAACTGAAAGTTGATACGGCGAATAAGAAAACAAGTCTGTTACACCTGGGTGCCTATACAAGTTTGCAAAGCAACATGCGTGCAAACAGGGATGAGTTGCTGGAAACGTTTTTCATTACCGGTGAAGCAGGTCTTGAACAGCAAATTGATTCGGTGTCGGAAATAAAAGATATCAGGGGCAATATTCTTTATCCATCAACCTATAGTTTTGGATTGATGTATGAGCACGAAGGCAAAAGCAGTTTGCGTATCGGTGCCGATTTTGTAATGTCGAAATGGGCCGATTATAAATATTATGAAAAGAACGACAGCCTGCTGCAGAATGGATGGCAGGTAAAGTTAGGTACACAGATAGTGCCTGATATTACAGGTCGTTCAAAATCGTACTGGAGCCAGGTAATGTACCGTGCAGGTTTTCATTATGGATTGGAGCCATACCTCGTTGATGGAAATATGAACAGCTATGGTATTACGTTTGGAGTGGGGTTGCCCATCAAACGTTATTCGTATGCCGATCTGAACAGGAACAATATTGTAAACACGGCCTTTGAATTTGGCCAGCGTGGCAACCGCACTATGTTATTGCGTGAAAATTATTTCAGGTTTACACTTGGTTTTTCGCTCAGCGATATCTGGTTTATTAAACGGAAATATGATTAATGGCTTCAACCATATCAATTCAATCAAAAAAGCAGCAGCACTAATCACGGGCTGCTTTTTTTTCTTTGCCTGTGAAAACGATATTACAGTGATACGTGATCTGCAGCGAAGCCGTTTGTCGGTTGATGAAGTGCGTACTTTAAAAAGTTATT
>CAYMSG010000299.1:0-5249 GCA_964392955.1 uncultured Chitinophagaceae bacterium
TTCGTCCGTTGTATGTGGTAGATGGAATTTTGAATGATAATATCGACTTCCTGAATCCGAACGATATTGAGTCAATTGAAATTTTAAAAGATCCTTCTTCATTGGCCATCTTCGGTATTCGTGGTGCAACCGGTGCTATTGTGATCACCACCAAAAAAGCAAAAGCCGGACAAATCAATGTCAACTTCAGTTCAACAGTTGGTTCAAAGCGTTTGGTTGACCGTATTGATATGGTTGATGCAAATGGGTTTAAAACATTGTATGATGAAGAACAGGCAAACAATGGTGTTCCGTTAAACGAACGTTTCGATTATACGCCATGGACAGGTAATACCGATTGGATTGAAGCAATGACACGTACTGCTTTCTTCAACACCAACAACCTCAGCGTTACTGCCAGTACCGAAAAGAATAAGTTTTACATGGGTATTGGTTATGCGATTGATGAAGGTGTGGTAAAACATGAGCGATTAACCAAAATGTTCATCAGCATTAATGATGAATTAAAGATTTCAAAAAACATCAAAGTTGGGTTTACGCTCAACAGCATGCGTCAGCGCTTGCCATTCAGCCAGGCCAACGGTTTGTTGTTTGATGCAAGAAGAATTTTGCCGATCACTCCGGTGCAAAATGCAGATGGCAACTATTATGATCTTGCAATACAAGGCGGTCAAATGGCCAACCCGGTTATGAATCTTGAAAGCAAATGGGATAAAGAAAACAAAATTGAATTCAGAAATGTAGGAAGTGTATATACAGAGTTTAACTTCTTCCGCAATTTCACCTTCCGTTCTACTTTCTATGCTGATATGTCGAATCTCGATTCAAGAAATTACGATCCGCTCATCAGCAGGTACAATCCAATTCTTGATTCAACATTTATTCCTGCCAACTCGCTCACAGCAGTTTCACAAAGAAATGAGCGCTGGAGTAAGTTTCAGCAGGATCATGTGGTCACTTTTAAGAAAGATATTGGTGAGCATGGTATTACTGCAACCGCTGGTTTCACCACATTCGAAGAAAAGTACAGAAGCATATCAGGTAATGTACGTCAAGCTCCAACAGGGCAGCCTATTCCTGATGATCCACGTTTCTGGTATATCAGCAATGGTTTTGGCGATCCGCAATCATTACGTAGCGGTTCTGATCAGTGGGACCGTGCAAACGCCGCCTTCCTGGGACGGGTGTTGTATAACTTTGGTGGTAAGTATTTATTAAATGCTTCTTTCCGTCGTGATGCTTCATCTGCCTTCCCAAACAATACGTGGAACAATTTTTACTCAGTAGGTGTAGCATGGGAAGTAACACGTGAAAACTTCATGACCAATCAAACCTTTTTCGATTTCCTGAAAGTCAAAGCATCACATGGAACATTGGGTGTGCAAAATACTTTGGGTATTCCTTACCCAGCTTATCCAACCATACGATCTGGCAACTCTGCCATCTTTGGAACTTTCCAGGTAGCATCCAATTCACGGGAATATGAAGCTCGTACAACACTTAACTGGGAAAGAATTGCAGCAAGTGAAGTAGGGTTCGAAATGTACGCACTCAAAAACAGGTTGTATGTAGAAGCTTCTTATTACATAAGAAATACAAAAGATCTGCTGGCGTTTGAATCAAACCCATCAATCGGTCGTAGGTTAGGAAATATTGGTACTGTTAGAAACAGAGGTATTGAAGTTACTTCGAGCTGGACACAGCAGCTTTCAAAAGACGCTACATTTACTATTAGCGGTAACATTACAACATTCAACAATAAAGTGGTTGGATTGCCACAAGATGGCCGTTTAAACGCAGGTGAAGAACGCCCAAGTGTAACTGAACAGGGATATCCGATTGGTTATTTCTTTGGTTACGTAGTTGAAGGTGTGTACCAAAGCTATGCAGATAAATTAGGGTCGCCCACAGTGGTTGGTTACGATTATCAGCCGGGTGATCTGAAATACAAGGATGTAAATGGCGATGGTAAGATTGATACCGATGACCGTACATTGATTGGTAACCCGACACCTGATTTTATGTATGGCTTATCTACCAACTTCAAGTATAAAAACTTTGATGCAGGAATTGATTTCCAGGGAGTGTATGGAAATGAAATTTACCGCTACTGGGGAAGTTCAGAATTACCGTTTACACGATTCAACTACCCAAGTTTCCGTTTAAACCGTTGGACAGGTGAAGGTACGTCTAACTTCGAACCGGCTGTATCAAGCCGCCCCATCAACCGTTTACCATCAACCTATGGTATTGAAGACGGAAGCTTTTTCCGTATCAGAAACCTGCAGGTTGGTTATAACCTTAATACCGATGCATTGCGTAAAGTAAACATTAAGAGCTTCCGCATTTTCGCCAATGTTCAAAACTTAAAAACATGGAAGCGTAACTCCGGTTACAGTCCTGAATTTGGAGGTGATCCAACACAGTTTGGTATTGATAATGGCGATGGTCCCATCCCCGTTATTTATACAGCAGGTATTAATGTGAACTTTTAATAAACAGAACGAATGAAACGCTTGTTAATAAAAAAACTAAATAAATCAGAACCTATGCGTACAATCAAACAAATGACGTGGGTAATACTGATGAGTATTACAACACTATTGATGTTTGCCGGTTGTTCAAAGTTCCTCGATCGTAAACCATTGCGTTCTACGCTCGATGATTTGAACGAAGGTGGTTTGGAAGGACAGATTTATGGTCTGTACGGAGCAATCCGTAACCCCGATGTAGCTGGCCAGGCATTTGGAGGTATTCCCTGGATGGCAATGCACAACTTCCGCTCCGATGATTCGGATAAAGGAAGCAGCCCTGCTGATGGTGCCGATTGGGAATTGATCCATGATAACTTTCAGTATGTGAAAGATCATTGGAGTGGTACAATTTATTGGGAACAGCATTATTCATTGATTGCATTGGCCAATACAGCTTTGCAGATTGCTGATTCGCTGCAATTGAATACGCCTCCCGATCTCATCAATATTGGCGAAGCAAAATTTTTCCGTGCATTGGCTTATTTCGATTTAGTAAGAGTGTATGGACAAGTTCCTAAAATTGATTTCCGTGTGTACAACCCAATTGATGCACGCAAACCAAAAGCATCTGTAGCTGAAATTTATGCATTGATCGATGCTGATCTGCAGGCGGCCATTGCAAGCCTTCCTCCAAACTGGAATAATGCAAGTGGTAACAACCGTTTCCCCGGCCGTTTAACTACCGATGCTGCAAAAGCGCTTCATGCAAAAACATTGTTATATCGTGGCCGTTGGGCAGAAGCGTTGGCATTGTGCCAGCAGGTGATTGCTTCAGGAAAATATGGACTGGCCGATGACTATTTCAAAACCTTTGGTGATGAAGGTGAAAACAACATCGAATCAATTTTTGAAATTCAGTCTGATCAGGGACCTCAATATACTGGTAGCAGCGCAGGCGAACCTTATTCATGGTTTGGTATTTGCCAAGGTGTACGTGGTTCTGCAGAATGGGATCTGGGTTGGGGCTGGAACGTTCCAACAGCAAATCTTGTGAATGCATATGCACCCGGCGACAAACGGAAAGACGGAACCATTTTATTCTCCGGTCAGTCAGATGGTATCTATGGTCGTGTGTTACCGGCATATCCTGCTGTAATACCTCGTCCTTACTGGAATAAAAAAGTTTATCCGAACCCTGCAACACAATCTGCAAAAGGTCAACGCCAGGCTGGTTGGTACAATCAGAAAGTAATTCGCTATGCTGATGTATTGCTCATGGCTGCTGAAGCAGCAAACGAAGTAGGCGGTGCAGCTAATGCAGCATTGGCCGAAGATTGGGTAAATGAAATCAGAACAAGAGCTGGATTGGCTGATATCAGTTTCACCAACCAGGCTGCGATGCGTACCATCATTCAAAACGAACGGAGATTTGAAATGGCATTGGATGGCGAACGTTTCTTTGATCTGGTTCGCTGGAACCTGGCAACAACGGTGTTGGGCCCGTCAGGTTATCAAAACAGGCATCGTTACTATCCGATACCGCAGTCAGCTATTGATGCAGCCAATGGTGTATTGGTACAAAACCCCGACTATTAATCGTTGAATAATTAAACTGTTATTCATTTTAAAAACTATTCTTATGTCGAAAAATAAATTTCAATTTCTCTTTACAGGTCTCGTAACATGTGTGTTCTTCTTTTCTGCCTGTCAGAAAATGAACCGCCCCGGTTTAGGCGATTATCCAAAAGATACAAACCCTCCCGGCGGTCCACTTAAATTCTATGTAGCGTTTGATGGTACTACATCGAACCCATTGATGAATGCGGTTGACAGTATCCGTGCAAACTTTGCAGGCGATAACCCATTGGCTTCAATTGATGGAGTTAGTGGTAAGGCTGTAATGGGTGAAAATAAAAAGTTCATCAAGTATGCCAAGCCTAACGATTGGGCAGAGCAATCAAAGAGCTTCAGTATCTCATTCTGGTACAAGCGTAACGGACAAACAAAAAACAATGTTGGCGGAAATGGTCCGGAGTATATTATGAGTTTTAAATCAAGCAGTGGTCACTGGTCTGGTGCAAGCCTTCTTCTTTTCCTTGAAGGAAGTAATACAGCCTGCGCAGTAAAGGTGATGATTGCTGATAAGAACAATGCCGACAACTGGTTTACATGGGAAGGCGGACAAACAATTGCAGGTTTACTTGACAACAACTGGCACCATGTAACACTCACGTACAACAATACAAACAGTACGATGATTCTTTATGTAGATGGTGTTGCCAATGGCAATACGAAAACATGGGGCAACCATGGTGATATTAATTTCGATGGCAGCAAGATCACTGAAATGCGAGTAGGCGCAGGTCCGGGTACAGGTTACGATACTGATGATTGGTTAAGTTCTACTTTCAAGGGTGGAATTGATCAGATCAGGATGTACAGTTCGGTACTAACACCGGCAGAAGTAACCGGACTGTTTACTTCAAAAAAATAGAAGCAGTCGTTTTTAGGTCATAATCAAGACAGGGCTGCATATTCATGCAGCCCTTTTTTCAACCGAAACAGTTCAGCATTTTACTACGCATGATGGTTTGCCGCATAATGAAATATTTACAATTTCCCGTCTTGGTTTTTATTCTGTTTTCGTGTAATAAGTCGAATACATTATTTACACAGGTGCCTGCTGCGAAGAGCGGTATCAGTTTTGAAAACAAGGTTGAAAACAGATCGCATTTTAATATTCTGTATTATCTCTACTTCTATAATGGCGGAGGC
>CAYMSG010000300.1:0-5239 GCA_964392955.1 uncultured Chitinophagaceae bacterium
GGTTTTTATTACCGTGCAGGGTGATATTACGGTTGACCAGCCCCAGTACGAAGGCATTTTCAACATCAACTGTATGTTTGTGAGTAACAGTGTACGCAAGGCAGTAAATGAAGGTCGTGCCGATTTTATTCCGGTGTTCCTGAGCGATATTCCGGATCTTTTCAACAAAGGTTATTTGCCCATTGATGTGGCACTGGTGCATGTATCGCCCCCCGATAAACATGGTTACTGCTCATTAGGTGTTAGTGTCGATATTGCCCGCAGCGCTGTAAACACTGCCAAATATATTATTGCACAGGTGAACCCCAACGTACCCCGCACACATGGCGATAGTTTGATCCATACCGACCGCTTTACTTCCATGCTGTATTGTGAAGAAGCATTGCCCGAAGTTGATTACGGGGTGAAGGTAAAGGAAGATGAATTGAAGATTGGCCAGTATATTGCCGGTATGATTGAAGATGGCAGCACCCTGCAAATGGGCATTGGTACCATTCCGGATGCTGTGCTGAAATCATTACACAATCATAAAAACCTAGGCGTACATACTGAAATGCTGAGTGATGGTATTATTGACCTGGTGGAACGTGATGTGATCAACAACGTCAATAAAAAAATCCACCCGAATAAAACAGTTACAGGTTTTGCAGTAGGTACCCGCAAGCTATATAATTATGTAGATGACAATCCTGCCTTTGTGTTTCTGGATATTGATTATGTAAACGATCCGCATGTCATCCGCCGGAACCCCAAAGTGGTGGCCATCAACAGTGCCATTGAAGTGGATATTACCGGGCAGGTATGTGCCGATAGTATTGGCACTACTCAATACAGTGGCATTGGCGGACAAATGGATTTTATGCGAGGTGCTGCCTTAAGCGAAGGAGGTAAACCCATTATTGCACTTACATCACGCACTGCAAAAGGCGTAAACCGTATTGTTCCTTTCTTAAAACAGGGAGCGGGTGTGGTTACCACCCGTGGGCATATCCATTATGTGGTTACTGAATATGGCATTGCCTCACTGTATGGAAAAAACTTACGTCAGCGGGCCAAAGCCTTGATTGATATTGCACACCCCGACGACAGGGAAATGCTGGAACGTGCCTGTGTGGAACGGTTCAAACAGTTCCTGGTGTACGACTCTTATATTCATTGATCCAATCCTGAACGGCAGCCAGCAACTCCGGGAAAAACCAGTTGTAACAAAGCTTCAACTCATCGTAACGGTCTTCGAATAAAGCAAAGGCCGTTGCACTTTCTGTAAGATATGTTGCCCGGCGTACCACGCCATGCAGGCTGTTTTCAATCCCCCACCGGTCTCTGTAATGGTAGAGCCAGTTCTGCGTTTTCATGTAAGGGAACATGCGGGCAAAGCGTTCAGGAAAAACAGCCGTGTAAGGTTCCAGCATGGTATATGTAGCAGCAGCAAAATCTTCCAGTGAGTCGTTGGTAAAAATGGCGGGGTCTGTTGCCAGGTAATGATCGTACACAACATCTGTAAACGCACCGGCATATAAGCGGTAATGCGGTCGAAAAATTTCTTTGGCCTGTTTGGTAGCGGGATGATCATCGGTAAAGCTGTCAATGAACCGGTGCAATGCAATTCCTTCCTGGATACCGGGTGAATAGTCAAATTTCTTTTTTCCCTTCACATAGTCGCTGATCATATTGCCCACCAGTAATTCCGGTTGTTGAAATGAAAGATAGGCGTGGGCGAGGTAGTTCATTACCACAAGTTCGTGAAAGATCAGATTCAAACCATTCAGTTGGTTTTTTTGAACTCAACAGTTCCTGACTTTACCCATTGCCTTTCAAACTTCAATCACCTTATATTCCTTCAAGAGATCAGCCGCAAGCCAATCAATAAATCTTAGAAAAAATTCCATGCACGGGACTCGTAAGTGGAAAATAAAAAATAGATTTTTCACTTGTTAAAAAGTTTATCCAACTTGTATAGAAGTTCTTCCCCTCTTAAATTAATTGCAATTACTTTTCTATTCTCGTCCAATAATACAGAAAATGGCACAAAGCTGAGTTTGGTTTTTTGTGCAACAATACCATCGTACCCTTGCAGATCTGAAACATTTAACCAAAGCATTCCGTCTTTTTGAATTGCTTTTAACCATTCTGCTTTCTCTGTATCGAGTGATAAACTGATGATGGCAAGTCCCTTGTCTTTATAACGTACAAATGCCTCTTTTATGGTGGGATGATTTGCCCTGCAGGGCCCACACCAACTGGCCCAAAAATCAATCAGTATGTACTCAGATTGAATAGTGTATAAATCAATTATATTCCCTTTTGAGTCAGGCATCGAAAAATTCTCAAATAACGAGCCTGGCTTTAAGGAAAAATCCTGCATCAACCTTTCTCCTAATGATTGCCCCTCTTTTGATATTTGTTGATCTGGTGATAGCCTGTAATAATATTCCTGAGCCAATACCGGCCCCATCTTTTTTTTATAAAAGGAAATTAAATAAGGTAACACATTCGAGGTTGGTCTTGTCAGAAATATACTATCAATCAAAGCAGTAGAATATTTTTTTATAATAGAGTCAAACTGCTCTTGGGTTGTGTTCCGATTGGATAGATTATTCATTTGTATTGAAACAACTTGCCTGTAATAATACAGATAGCTGTCTTCTGATCCTGTTAAATCTTTTATATACAATTGCAAATACTTGCCTCTTTTTTCTTCAGCCATTTTTACTGTAGTTATTCCTTTATCCAGCCACATAAATGCAGAATAGGAAGAATCTGTTTTTATCTGTACTGCTTGGGGCTTGTCTGTCTTACCTTTTATCAGAAAGCTTCCATCTTTTTGAATAATCGCTGTTTTTTTCTGACCCTCAATTTCCAAAGTAATTTTTTTCGATTTCGTTAACCGATCAACTGTTCCGTTTATTTCATACTGAATATGTTGGCTGTATAAAGCAGAAAAATAAAGAAGATAAACAATGAAGAAGATTAGCTTAAGCATAGTAACTTATTTAAAGAAGCATCACACTAAACTTACAGATTATTTAGAATTACTATGATACAAATAGGATACTTTTAACAGATATACCCATTTGCCATTGTTGGTTGCTGACCAATAAATTTGTAATCTGCTTTTTTAGAATCATGTCCTTCCGGGGATATCTCGTACTTCGACATGACGGGTTTTGTCAGTTTGAGAAATAGCAATCATTTTAAATTTTCGAAGTTTTGTAATTTCAAAGGAGTGCTTGTTACGCAAGTGCAGGAAGAAATCCCTGCATCATTTGAGTATTTTCAAATCGGGTTGAGGTGTAGAGATGAACAATTTTGCAATCCAAACACTTCCTAACTTTACAGATGCCTTTTCAACTTCATTCTCCTTATATGCCTTCCGGCGACCAGCCGCAGGCCATTCAACAGCTCACCGAAGGGATTTTAAACGGTGAAAAATACCAAACCTTGCTTGGTGTTACCGGCAGTGGTAAAACATTTACCATGGCCAATGTCATTCAGAATGTGCAGCGGCCCACATTGGTATTAACGCACAACAAAACACTGGTAGCACAGCTGTACGGTGAGTTCAAACAGTTTTTCCCGGAAAATGCGGTGGGTTATTTCGTAAGCTATTACGATTACTATCAACCCGAAGCTTACATGCCGGTAAGCGGTACCTACATTGAAAAAGACCTGAGCATTAACGAAGAACTGGATAAACTCCGCTTGCATGCCACTAGTGAATTGTTAAGTGGTCGCAGAGATATCATTGTTGTGGCCAGTGTAAGTTGTATTTATGGTATGGGTAACCCCACCGATTTTGAAAATGGAATCATCCGTATTGAAAAAAAACAAACAATTTCACGACAAGGCTTTTTGCATTCACTGGTCAACAGCTTGTATACACGTTCGCAGGGCGATTTCAACCGGGCAACCTTTCGGGTAAAGGGCGATACCGTTGATATCAACTTACCGTATGTTGATTTTGGTTACCGTATTACCTTCTTTGGTGATGAAATTGAAGAAATCGAAACCATCGATATCAAAACAGGAAAACGAATAGGTAAAGTAGAGAATGCTGCTATCTTTCCTGCCAACTTGTACATCGCACCAAAAGATCAGATGCAGCAGATCATTCACGAAATACAGGACGAAGCGGCTGCACAGGAAGAATATTTTAAAAGTGTAGGCAAGTACATTGAAGCGCAGCGGATCAAAGAACGTACGGAATACGATCTTGAAATGATCCGTGAGCTTGGATATTGCAATGGAATTGAAAACTATTCCCGCTTTTTTGATCGTCGTATGCCCGGCACCCGACCTTATTGCCTGCTGGATTATTTTCCGAAAGATTATTTAATGATCATTGATGAAAGCCATCAAACGATTCCGCAGGTGAGTGGTATGTATGGTGGCGACAGAAGCAGAAAGCTGATACTGGTTGATTATGGTTTCCGGTTGCCCAGTGCAATGGACAACCGGCCACAGAACTTTCATGAGTTTGAAAGCCTGCTCAACCAGGTAGTGTTTGTGAGTGCCACACCGGATGACTATGAATTGGAGAAAACAGGTGGCGTAGTGGTAGAGCAGGTTGTTCGTCCAACAGGTTTGTTAGATCCACCTATTGAAATTCGTCCAAGCGTGAACCAGATCGATGATCTGCTGGATGAAATTGATAAGCGTGTAAAGAAAGGCGATCGTGTACTGGTAACAACCCTTACCAAACGCATGGCTGAGGAAATGGATAAATACCTGAAACGAATCAACATCAAATCAAAATACATCCACAGTGAAGTGGACACGTTGGAGCGTATTGAAATTCTGCGTGACCTGCGACTGGGTGTGATCGATGTGTTGGTGGGTGTGAATTTATTAAGAGAAGGATTGGATCTGCCTGAAGTGTCGTTGGTAGCTATACTTGATGCAGATAAGGAAGGTTTTTTACGCAACGAAAAAAGTTTAACGCAAACGGCCGGTCGTGCTGCAAGAAACGTAGATGGGTTGGTGATCTTCTATGCAGATAAAATGACGGAAAGTATGCGTCGTACCATTGAAGAAACCAGTCGCCGGAGAGAAAAGCAAATAGCCTACAATATTGAACATGGTATTACGCCAACAACGGTAAAGAAAAGTATTGAACAGGTAATGGGCCAAACATCGGTACTGGATATTAAAGGCTATGATACCAGCAAATCGTATGCACTGGCTCCCGATGCGGAGTTGGTAAATGTAGCGGCCGATGAGCAGGAAGTGTACCAAACCA
>CAYMSG010000301.1:0-5235 GCA_964392955.1 uncultured Chitinophagaceae bacterium
AATCACCGCTGTTAAAACCAGCCATATACAAGGTACCGGCCAGTTCCATATCCCACTTCTTGTTTTTCGTTTTGTTACGATATTCACCATTCAGGTAAATATTGGTAAATGATGCTTCATTGTTGCCAAAATCGGACTGCAACAACTCATACCCGGCAGCGGCTTTTATAAACTGCTGTTGGTTTTTTATGTCGGGAAACGAATAAATGGCGGCTTCATTTGTCAACGTTTGCCAATAATCTTTGATGCTGAACGTATCGGGCATCGCCGTTAACCCATACAGCAACTTATATCCATCCTCATCAACTCTTGTGTCAAGATATTGGAATGAATACCGGTTTAACTGCGCCGTATGTTGAAAACGAAACCGTGGATAAAACAGGTAAACCACACTGGAATCGGTAACAATTGAATCCTTTTTTCCCAGGTCGTAATGATGCCGTACTAAAAAATTAGTAACAGTGTATCTGTTCCCGGTATTGATCGTATTACTTAAAAAATTGGATTGCTGCGGTGCCACCCCTCCCAAATTGGTTGGGATACTGAAACGTTCCGCAAAGAACGGAAGGCTGTCTAGAAAGCGTGTGCTTTGAATGCCTCCATTTTCTGTTGCTCCAATTTTGTTATTGGCTGCAATAAAAAATACCGTGTACCGTCGTTTCGGCGATGTGTACCAGGTATTAAAGTTGAGATTACTGTGACTGTTTTTCTGGTTACGAAAAATTCCCGGTGAATTAATAAGTTTAAAATTGAATGCAAAATTCCAGTTGTAGCGAATGTTTTGTGTATGCAATACGCCAATATTCTGTTCGTTGTTGGGACCCAGTATATAATCCAACTGTGTGTATGGCCTTGTGGTGTTATAAAATTTCAGCTTCTCCACTTTAGCGATATACTCATCGTATGCATGAAAACCATGATCCCAGCCCGCTTTCATATTGGGTGTAAACAATAAGGAACGAGTGGCGCCTCCGGTATTTCCTAACACGATATTCGACCAGGGCACATGCCAACGTTTACTGTAATCGTTAACCGATGAATCGAGGGTATAAAACCGGGCTGTATCTAAATATCGAAAAATAAGCGTGAGTGAATCTTCCAAACCCGTTCGGTGCAACAGTGAATCTTTAAAAGGACCACCGCCCCCTCCTCCACCGCCGCCCATTCTGCCACCTAATAAAGCCCCGCCCGGCATACGCTGCAACGGGTTTTGCGCCTGCACAGCATAGGATGAAATGAAGAAAAACAGTAACAGCAGTATACGGGTCATAGATAACAAAAGGGCTTTTCAGGCCCGTGCAAAAATAAACGAATTGAAGGGCCGGTTTACTAAAAGCAACTTAAAGTTCAAGAATTAACTGTTTCACAATCGCCGTCATTTTTGGCTCTGCTTCTTTTGCGGCCTGCAACACTTCTTCGTGTGTAATGATATTTTCTTCTTCACGGATACCGATATCAGTGATTACACTCATGGCAAACACGGGAATGCTCATGTGAATGGCGGCAATTACTTCGGCCACTGTACTCATACCCACTGCATCGCCACCCAGCATATGGATCATTTTATATTCACTGCGTGTTTCAAAAGTTGGCCCCGTTACACCACAATACACCCCTTCTTTTACATCAATCTTCATACTGGCTGCAATGGCCTTTGCTTTTTTGATGAAGTCTTTTTTGTATGGCTCGCTCATGTCCGGAAAACGTGGGCCAAGCTCACTCATATTTTTACCGATGAGCGGATTAGGTGTTAACTGGCTGATGTGATCTTTAATAATCATCAGATCTCCCACTTTAAACGAAGTATTCACACCACCTGCTGCATTGCTGATGACAAGGGATTGTACACCCAGGTATTTCATTACACGAATGGGATATACAACATCCTGAATGGAATACCCCTCGTAGAAATGAAAACGGCCGGCCATCACCACCACCTGTTTGTTACCCAGTTTGCCAAATACCAGCTTGCCCTTATGTCCTTCTACGGTTGATACCGGGAAATGCGGAATATCGTTATAGCTGATCTCTTTTTCGATCTCCAGTTCATCGGTGAAATGCCCAAGTCCGCTGCCTAACACCACACCCACTGTTGATTCCAGCGCATACTGGCTGCGGATATAGGCAACCGTTTCATTGATCTTATTCAGTAATTCTCCCATTGCTTTAAAAAATTAAGTCGGCAAAGATATTGTTTTAGAGCGGGTATCGTTGAAAGGAAAATGACGGTTCATCTGTTAGCAGACGGAATAAAATCGGATCCTTTGATACATCGCTGTAATGCATCCATTTCCCGTTTATTTTAATGCGCTCATAAATTAAGCGGATACCGTGGCTGTAATCAACGTACCAGTTGGCATGTCCGGTATAAACAGGTTGAATTGGTTTGCCCGTTAAATAATGCCAGCCATAGATCGCTACTTTATTTTGCTTACCTGCCGGTTTCAATTGTTCAGTAAGCACAACATCTTTTTTAATACCTGCAATCAATCCTTTCCGCAACTTTCGTTGTCCCTCAACAATCAGATGGTGCTGGTACATGGTGGGTGTACTGTCACGAAACGCAAACATCGGTACAGGATCTAACTTCACAGTTGCTGCTCGATAAATATCATCCACCAATTTCTTTGTGGGTAAGAAACAATGAAGGCTATCCGCAATTTTTTGTGCCGACATGGGTGTTAACGGAATCCTTGCCCAATCATCGTTTGCTCCAACGCTTAAATAATCGAGGGTAACATAGAGAACGGCCGTAATTTTTTTATTGCTTACAGAATCGGTGATGCTAATGGATACAGGAACAAACGTTCGCAAAAAATCGGGCATATTACCGGCAAGCAGTTCAGCAACTGCAAAGGAATCACGTTGTTTCCAATGCATGGTTGTTGCGTGTTGGTAAAATGCAGAACCTTTTACTGCATTGACTTTTCGCTGGGTTATTGCAAGCTTTTGACTGCTTTTACAACCGCAAACAAACATGAACAACAGCAATATGGAAAGACGGTTCATAGCCGAAAGATAAAAAATCAGAGACATTGCATTGCTGAACAGGATTCCCGAACCGTGAACGGATTGCAACCTGGCTACCAGCAGGCCGGCGCAACAGGTGATGCAGAACGAGATGAAGCCGGTATGATAAAACGCTTCATCTCCGGCCGTATTTGCACCTGTTCTTTCCTTATCTTCGCCGAAATTTTTTTGCATATGAACCTCCACGAATATCAAGCCAAGGAATTATTGAAGAAATACAATGTTCCTGTGCAGGAAGGATTTGCCTGCAGTACTGTACATGAAGCTGAAGAAGCGTACCGCCAGATCAAGAACCAGAGCGGCAGCAGCTTTGCAGTTGTAAAAGCACAAATTCATGCGGGTGGCCGTGGTAAGGGAACAGTAAAGGAAACCGGCATCAATGGTGTGAAGGTGGCCAAAAACATTGAGCAGATCACGGAGTTTGCAAAAGGGATTCTGGGTGGCACATTGGTAACCATTCAAACCGGACCAGCCGGTAAAGTGGTAAACAAGATCCTCGTTGCACAGGATATGTATTACGATGGACCGAGTGAGCGGAAAGAATTTTATCTTTCCATCCTCCTCGACCGTACAAAAAAACAAAACGTGATCATGTACAGTACCGAAGGTGGTATGAACATTGAAGACGTGGCACATGATACGCCTGAAAAAATATTTAAAGAGTGGGTACATCCCGGCGGACCATTACAAGCTTTCCAGGCAAGAAAGATTGCGTTCAACCTTGGGTTAAGCGGTGAAGCATTTAAAAACTGTGTAAAGTTTGTAACCAATCTTTACAATGCATATGTTGGATTGGATTGCGGTATGCTGGAAATTAATCCGCTGTTTAAAGCAGCCGATAACAAGATCATTGCAGTGGATTGCAAAATGAACATTGATGACAATGCATTGATGCGTCATCCGGATGTTGCCAACATGCGTGATACAACCGAAGAAGATCCGACTGAAGTAGAAGCAGGCAATCACAATCTCAACTTCATTAAACTGGATGGTAACGTAGGTTGTATGGTGAATGGTGCTGGTTTGGCAATGGCTACGATGGATATGATCCAGTTGAGTGGCGGACAACCGGCCAACTTCCTCGACGTAGGTGGTACTGCCAATGCACAAACAGTAGAAGCAGGTTTCAAGATCATTTTAAAGGATCCAAATGTAAAGGCAATCCTCATCAACATCTTTGGTGGTATTGTTCGTTGCGACCGTGTGGCTGCCGGTGTTATTGAAGCATACAAAACAATTGGTAATATTCCTGTTCCCATCATCGTTCGTTTACAAGGTACAAATGCTGAGGAAGCAAAGAAACTGATCGATGAAAGCGGATTGAAAGTACAAAGTGCAATTCAATTGAGTGAAGCAGCTGCATTGGTAAAACAGGCAGTAGCGTAATGCTGAACTAAAAATAAACTGACGGTGCCATACGATTTTCGTATGGCATTCGTTTTTATACCGTAAACCATCAACCAATTATCACATGAAAGGACTACTCCGTAACAGTTTTATTTTACTCGCTTGTTTATTTGTGATTGATTCAGCTTCCGCACAACTCCGTTTCGAAACGCAACATCATTTTAAACCATTTGAAGTTTTACTGGATGCAGGTTTGGCCCGGCCGCAGGGCAAGGGTGCTAAAGCGGGAGTATTGCTGGCACTGGAACCACGTTTCAATGCATTAGACCGGTTGGCAGTTGGCTTGCGTATGGAAGCAACAGCAATGGCACGTGGTTATGCAGGGATCAATGGCTCCAATCCAAATGCCAATGGCGAAGCAGGGGTTGGTTTTTCGTTTGTGCCAACAGCTGAATATTATTTTGCGAACCGCACCGTACGTCCGTTTATTGGTGGTGGTGCAGGTATTTATAATTTTTTAAGCATTGAAGCCAACAGTCAAAATGGTGGAAGTGTTTCTGTTCCCGCCTCCACAAAATTTGGTGGTATGGCAAGAGCCGGTATTGAAGTATGGCATTTCCGTGCAGCTGTTGAATATAATTTTGTTGCAAAAACAGGTGACATCAATAATAATTACCTCGGTATCAAACTCGGCATCATCTTAGGTGGCGGACAATATTCGTTAGAAGATACTTACTAAGAAAGCTGCAAGCTACTCGCTTCAAGCTACAAGCAAATGCAAAAGGAAGAAAAGAAGATTTCTTTTCTTCCTTTGTGTTTTTGTGTCTTCGTAGCAAAAGAAATCTTTTTAGCTTTGAC
>CAYMSG010000302.1:0-5221 GCA_964392955.1 uncultured Chitinophagaceae bacterium
TTTGTTTACGATACCGGCAATGTTACGGATGGCACCATTGGGGTTAGCTTCAGCAGTGATCAGACCGTTTTCATCGCAATAACGATAGATTACCTGGCCATTTGCTTCCAGCTCGTCGAGCGTTTTTTCATCAGCAAAATAACGTCCTTCACCATGTGCGATCGGTATTTTAAGGGCTGTGCCGCCAACTCCACTGAGGTACACATTTTTACAAATAAACTTCTGATTGGCATTACGTAGCAGAGCCCCGGGAAGCAGGTGGCTTTCGCACAAAATCTGAAAACCATTACAAACACCCAACACTTTCCCACCTTTATTGGCAAAGGCAATCACACTTTCCATCATGGGGCTGAAACGGGCAATGGCACCGCAGCGGAGGTAATCGCCGTAAGAGAAGCCGCCAGGCAGTACAATACAATCATCGGTCGAAAACATGCTCAGGTCTTTGTCTTTATGCCAAAGCATAACAACTTCCTGGTTCATATCATTTTGCAGGGAATCCTGCATGTCTCTGTCGCAATTACTGCCGGGGAAAACAACGATACCAAATTTCACGTGCTATTTTTTTATTTGATTTTGGCTCCCGAAAGCTTTCGGGATTATTCACCAAAAAAACGATCATCGCAGGCTATAAAATTGCTTGATAATTTTTTTGGCTCATTTCATACTAAAATGGAAAAGCAAAGGTAAGGATTGAGCCCGATTAGCTGTTCAGGATCGCATAATTTGCTACGATCCAGATAAGGCTGAGCCAGAAAATAAGTTCAGGAAAGCGTTTCTTTTTGGGATAAAAGTAAAAAGCAGCCTGGAACAAACTGATGGGTACGACGGCTAATATCCAATGTGTAAGCCCCTGAAAACTGTTGACAAATGGAATAAAAAGGGCAATGATGAGATAAAAGATCATAAAGTTCCAGCTCTTACGTATTTGCACCAGCAGGCGGGATGAATACCGGGAGCTCATGAGCAAACCTATCAGCAATGGAAAAACCACAAGGCTGAACGTAACCCAAAACTGCCAATCAAACAGCACATCTGGTAAACGAAGGTATTGAGCGGGTATTACTGCTTCAACCATATACCACCGATCCCAGACAAAAAAATAAACCAGTAAAAAATAAAACGGGGTAAGAATCCCGAGAATGGCCACCAACCACTCTGTAAGATAGAACGGACGGAAAAGAATGAGCGCCACGATCAACAACAACAACAAATAGGCAGAGGGAAAATAAAAGAACGAACAAATACCAAAACCGAAACCAATATTGAACAACACTGTTTTGGGTTTGGGATGATTGTACAAGCCCACCATTCTCGGCCAGGCCCAAACCAAGATGGTATTGATGATGAGTGCTGGAGACAGCACATTCCATTCCGGCACCACACTGGTTACCACCAGGTACGATAAAGCCAGCAGATAGTTTGGCGATGAAAATAATTTCTGATCGTTTACCAATCCGTTGAATGTAATTGCCTGTGTAAACAACAACACAAACGAAATAACAGGATAAATGATCGGCAACGCAGCCCCGGATGTTTGCAATGCCTTTAATAATTCGATATAAAGAAAACCATCGGTTACATTGGTTTGGGGTATAACGGGCGTAATAAAGTAGGGCAACTTAATGAGCAGCCCGATAAAGAAGAGGATAACAACGTTCAGCGGATTATTGCCTGAAAAAAAACGAATCACGGTGATAATTAAATTCAGCCACAAACATTCCGAAAGAAATTCATTTCACCAAATAAAAAACCGGAAGCAATACTTCCGGTAATCTCTGTATTGATACATCCCTGAATTAGAACTCGATCCTTGCAAAACTAAAAGCGTTGCGGTACAGGCAAGGCACGATCATTTCCCTGGCGCTTACCTGCTTACCAAAACGAATCATAAACTCATATCCTTTGTCGAGGCTTTTTAATGGTGGCTCTTTTCGTACACGACCGTTTGGATCCAGCGATTGTGCATTTAACATGGGAGAGCGCCGGTTCCATTCGTTGTACATAAACAACAATTCGGCACCGCTGTTCATGATCTGGTAGCTGAGCATATTGTCGGTATTATCATCAAACTGCGATTTGGTGATCACATTGTTCCATTGCATGTTCGCCTCTTTATCCAGCGAAATCACCATTACATTATCCGTATAGTACCTTGTTTGCTGCATGTTATTAAAGCCATAAGGCGAACGCCAGCCGCCAAAACCACCCCAGCCCCAGTTATTATACGGACTCCATCCCCAATAATTACCAGGATAAAACGAGTTGCCCCACATCCATGGATTGTCCCAACGGTTAAAGCCACCACCTCTCGAATTACCATAGGTATTTTCGCCGGTAATCAATACGCCCCCATCTTTTTTAACGATGAGGTGTTTCAAAAAATAATCATTGAATGCAAGTCTTGCTGAGTTATCGCCTTTGGCCAATGCACGGAACTCGTCATTAAACTCAATGGCCCGTTCAATATCTGCACCCGTGAGATCCTTATTTACGATAGCAGTGAATAAACCATCAATATTTCCCCGTCTTGTTTTTGAATAAAGTGATGTGAGAATATAACGGCCATTGATGTTATCTACTTTAATACGTAATTCATCAAGCAATACTTTATCCAATGTAAGGTCATACGATCTTACAGTATCAGAATAAGCAGGTAATACCACCAGCTTTGCTTTATTAATGTATTCACGCTGAGCCGGACGGGCTACATGACTGAACAGAAAATTCCCTTCATTGTCCAGGTAAAAATCGGCAATGGCTTCTTTTGAATTTTCCAGGTGATAGTTAAACGATGATTTGCGGATCGGCATCAGGTTATGACTGAGCAACAGTGTTTGTATATTAAAATCATCACGCTGGCGGTTTTTCATTTATCGTCGCTGATGATCGTGCTGTAAATTTTATTATCACTGAAAATGCTCAATTGTGTTGTATCCAGTTCCAGGGGTTCTCCAATTTTCTTTCCAGACCCGTCGAGCATTACACCCATGCAGTACACAATATTTTTTTTCTGATACTGATAAATGATCATAGAATGCTCGGGATGTGTAAACACATCTACATTAATGGCCCGTTCCGGTATAAAATCAAGTTCCACTTTATCTTTTTGTTTCATGGCAGCATCATACACCGAAACAAAATGCCGGGAACGGATGTTCTTATACACAAGGTAATTTTCACCGTATCTTCCCAACACTTCAAATTTGAGAGAGCGAAGGTCGTCACGGTCAGGTTCTGAGTAAAAGATACGCTGTGCTGTTGCCGGCAAAACAGCCAGTAACAACACTGAAAAAACTATGGCTTTTATCATCTTCATTGCTGTGCGTTGATTGATATTTAAAATTACGTTGAAAGCAAACATTTCGTATACAAGATGCGGTTAAAAATTAAATTGCATATATATTATCAAAAAAGTAAAAACAATTTATGGCAACTATTTGTATTACGGGCGGATCAGGCTTAGTCGGGAAGGCACTTACTGCGTATTTATCTGCCAAAGGTCATGCCATTATCATTCTCGGACGATCGGCCAAATCAAATTCTAACAATTCTGTTACATATAAACAATGGGATCCTGCAAGAGGAACCATCGACAGCGATGCTATTGCAAAAAGTGATTATATTTTCCATCTTGCTGGAGCAGGTGTAGCCGAGAAACGCTGGACTGCGAAGCGAAAAGAAGAGATCAGGAAAAGCCGGGTGGATGGCAGTGCGTTACTGGTAAAATCATTAACTGAAATTCCAAACAAGGTGCAGGCCGTTATCAGTGCATCGGCTATTGGATGGTATGGCCCCGATCAGTCAAAAGCTTTTATTGAAACCGACCCACCATACAACGATTTTTTGGGCAACACCTGTGTTGATTGGGAAAACAGCATTGAGCCGGTAAGCGATCTTGGAAAACGATTGGTAAAACTCCGCACCGGTATTGTATTAAGTAATGATGGTGGGGCGTTTGTTGAATTTAAAAAAACATTGAAGTTCGGATTAGCCTCTATTCTGGGAACCGGCAAACAAATGGTTAGCTGGATACATATCCTTGATCTCGTTCGATTGTACGAATATGCGATGGAGAATCATCAATTAAGTGGCGTATTCAATGCCGTAGCGCCCACCCCTGTTTCCAATAAAGACCTTACCGTTGCCATTGCAAAAAAAATGAGAGGGGCTGCTTATATTACGGTACCTGTTCCATCATTTGTTTTGAAAGTGGTTTTGGGAGAAATGAGTATTGAAGTATTGAAAAGCGCTACAGTGAGTGCAGCAAAAATTCAACAAATCGGCTTTCAGTTTTCGTTTCCCACAATTGAAGCTGCCGTAAATGAACTGGTTGATTAATTCTTTTTTTGCTGATCAGCCGGTTTCATCACGGGTTGTTTGGGTGCCGGTAATACCAGGTTTGGACTTAACTCCGGCAGTTTATCTTTTGTATCTTTTTGACGAAATAAATTAGATTCCACAAAGTACCAGGTTTTTCCATCGTTGGAAAGTGCCACCAATATTGATTCCATTTCAATAGAACCTATCATTGATTCCACTGTTGTAGTTTGCGGAATGGTGCATTGCATCACATTTTTATACGTGAGCACGGGCGATGGATTCCCGATGATAACCTGTTTCACCTTAATACCAAACTGTTCACGGTATTTTGCAATTGAATCGATTCCCTGCTTCAGACGTTCTTTTGATGAAGACTCATTCATTAAAGATGGATACATGAATTTGCTGTAGGCTTCCATATCCATTGCCGTAAGCGCTTTCGCCATTTTGAGAGCTTCGGTTTTAATGACTGTATTTATATTCTGCGCAGGGAGCGATGCTGCGCAAACAAGGAATACGACAAGTATGATTGTATATTTTTTCATTGTAATTAAAGATCACGTTTTTTATAGATCCAGAAAACCAACCCCCAGAAAATAAACAGATAGCCGATTGTAATAAACACCTGTTGATTGATAAGGCTGAGTGCATGGTCATACACCTTGGGATCGAGGCGACCAAGGAAAGCCGGCACTGGTGTTAACAGATCAGATGATTCTGTTGGAAGGAATCGTCCTGTATCAGCATGTACATACCGATTGAGTAATTCAGATGAAATATTCTCAACCGGAATTTTATAAAAAATAAATACGCCCAATGCAATGAATGCCCGTTTAATAAGAAGGCCCAACAAAAATGCAAACGATAATTGAGCAAATGTCTGCAAACTGAACAGACC
>CAYMSG010000303.1:0-5202 GCA_964392955.1 uncultured Chitinophagaceae bacterium
CGCCATGCGATTCGCCAAAGATGGATACACGAAATAATTTACCGAATGAGTTCACTATTGAATGGTTTAATTATAAAGATACGTTTGCACCCAATACTTTCAAGTGCTCATAAAAATCAGGATACGATTTATTAATTGCCTCTGCTTCTTCAATCGTTACATCGCCTGCTGCTTTTAAGCCGGCAACTGCACAGGCCATAGCAATACGATGATCGTGGCGTGAATGCACGGTAGCGCCTTTTAATCCGCCGCCACCATGAACGATCATCAGATCATCCTGCAACTCAATGGTAACACCCAGCTTTGCAAATTCTTCCTGCAGGGTTAATGCACGATTACTTTCTTTATGTGTTAAACGTGTGGTGCCTTCAATCACCGATTTGCCTTTGCAATAAGCTGCCAATGCGACCAACGGCGGAAACAGATCAGGACATTCGGTTGCATTAAAATGGAAAGGCTTTAATGGTGCCGGACCAATTTCAATCTGTTCGGGCTGAATAGAAATAATGCAACCGCAATCCATCAACGCCTGTAACACGGCTTTGTCGGCCTGTGTTGAAAACACATCCAATCCTTTCACAACGATATTTCCTGCAATTGCGCCGGCAACAAGTAAGAAAGCAGCACCACTCCAATCGCCTTCTACGGTGTAATGGTGAGTCGTGAGTGGTGAGTCGTGAGTGGACGTAGCAAAGTAAAACGATTCGTAGTTTTTATTCTCCGGCACTTTCAAACCAAACTGTTTCATTACATCGAGCGTAAGATCGATGTATGGTTTGCTTTTAAGATTGGTCACCGTGATCGAAACATCACTTGCATTGCTGGCTGCATACGCCAGCAACATGCCCGTTAAGAACTGTGAGCTGAGTGAACCATCAATCGTAATATTTTTCGGAACGATCGGTCCCTGGATATTCAACGGCAACTTGCCTTCATTACTCTTCACCTGCACATCCAGCTGTGGCAATATCTCATCAAAAAAATCCATTGGTCGTGTAACCAAACTGCCGCTGCCGTTGACCGTTAGTGCATGATTGCTCAATGCCACCAAGGGTGTAAACATACGGATGCTTAGACCGCTTTCGCCGCAATTGATTTCGCTGCTCACGGGTTGCACTCCATTGCTTTCAATAATGAGTTCGCTCCCATTATTGATAACAGTACCACCCAAGCGTTGCGTAATATCCATTGCCGCTTTATCATCGTTACTATGGCCGGGATTTTTAATGATGCTTTTTCCTTTTGCCACCAATGCAGCAGCACATGCACGCTGCATCGAACTTTTTGAGGCGTTCGATTGAATGGTTCCGGTAATCGTTGATGGATGTATTGTTACTTTCATAACACGATGCGGTGGGTCACCCCAAGGGTGACTCGCCGGCTAAATAGTTAAAGCTGATGAATAATTTTTTCTAACTGTGTTAACGGAATATTCTTCACCACTCCTTTGCCGATCTTATTCAGCAATACATAACTCATCTCCGCTTTCACTTTCTTTTTATCTTTTTGCAGAATTTCAAATGCCTTTTTCTTATCAAACTCAGCATAAGTGGGCAAACCATACTTGCTTAATAAGTTCACCACTTTCTCTGTTTGATTAAATCCTGTGAGTTGTTCTGAGATATGACAGGCATAGGTCATACCAATTGAGATGGCTTGACCATGTGATAATTCATACATGTTTTCAATGGCATGGCCCAATGTATGTCCGTAGTTTAACAACTTACGGTCGCCACTTTCAAACTCATCGGCCTGCACCACTTTTGTTTTAATGAGTGCATTGCGTTTAATGAGTGCTGCCATCAGGTCTTTCTTTTTCTGATAATCAGCCAGTGTATGTGCTTCCAGTTCTTTGAACATTACCGCATCTTTAATGCATGCATGCTTAATGATCTCAGCAAAACCATTCTCCCATTCGCTTTGCGGCAAGGAAGAAAGCAACGACATGTCATGCAATAAAAAAGAAGGCTGGCGGATTACTCCCACCATATTTTTATACACTCCCACATCAATTCCATTCTTTCCACCAATGCTTGCATCAACCAATGCCAATACTGTTGTTGGTACAAATCCAAACTTGATACCACGCATATACACCGACGCTACATAGCCTGTAAGATCAGTGATGACGCCACCGCCAATGCCAACCAAAATTGATTTACGATCTGCACCTAATTCAATCAGCTGTTCAATAATGGTATCAACAGTCGGTTGAATTTTAAATTCCTCGCCTGCTTTTAATACAATCGTATTCCAGTTTTTCAACTTATTGCCATGTGCTTTGAAAATGTTTTCATCAGTAATAATGACCGTATGCGTTTTGTCAACGATCTTACCCAACTGTGAAAGCTGCCCTTCAAAGTAGTAATCAACAGAAGCAGTTGAAAATCTATATGTACGTTTTACCATGAATAAAATTTTACAGCAAAGACACGGAGACGCAAAGAAAAGATGAATAGAATTACAAATCGTACAAGTGTGCGACGCAACCACAGCAACATAGCATTACCGCAGCCCACTCACAACTCACCATTCACCACTTACGAATCAAGCACCTTCTTCTGATGATTGATGCTTTCCATATGCACCGCATCAAAATACTTGGTGATAAATTCTTTGCTCAAACCTTTGCGCTCACCTTCTCTGTAGGCTCGTTCCAGAATTTCGTTCCAGCGGTTTGTTTGCAGGATAGTGATGTTGTTATCTTTTTTGTACTGACCAATGCTTTCAGCAATTTTCATACGCTGACCAATGATCTGCATCAACTCATCATCCAAATGATTGATCTGCTGACGCAATTTTTCCAATGCAGCATGGTATTCTTCTGATGCCACATCTTCTTTACGCCAGATGATGTTGCCGATCATTTCGCCCAAACGCTCAGGAGTAACCTGCTGTTTGGCATCGCTCCAGGCATTGTCTGGATCAATATGACTTTCGATCATCACACCATCAAAGTCGAGATCAATTGCACGTTGTGCAGTTTCCTGTAAAATATCTCTGCGGCCGCAAATATGCGAAGGATCGTTAATGATCATCATCTCAGGATTGCGACGTTTCATTTCAATCGCCAAATGCCACATCGGTGCGTTGCGGTATTCGGTATTACCGTACGAAGAGAAACCACGATGGATCAAACCGATTTGTTTAATACCTGCACGTGCAACACGCTCTACTGCACCACTCCACAACTCCAAATCAGGATTGATCGGGTTCTTAATCAACACAGGCACATCCACACCACGTAACGCATCAGCAACTTCCTGTACACTGAAAGGGTTTACGGTTGTACGTGCACCGATCCACAATACATCCACATCAAATGTCAACGCATCTTCTACTTGTTTAGCAGTTGCTACTTCTGCTGCAGTTGGTAGGCCTGTTAACTGTTTTGCTTTTTGTAACCAGGGTAAACCTTTTGCGCCAATTCCTTCGAACATACCGGGTTTGGTACGTGGTTTCCAGATACCTGCACGCAGAATATCTACTTTTCCTGTTGCGGCTAACTGTTGGGCTGTTGCCACCAGTTGCGCTTCTGTTTCGGCGCTGCAAGGGCCACTGATCACCAGCGGACGTTTACTCCATGCTGCCTGCACTTTTTCTTTCATGTTTGCTTCTAATGTTTGCATTGTTATTGGTTGTAAAGTTAAACCCCTGCCCCCTAAAGGGAGATAAAAGGTCAATATTATTTATTTTGTTGCGAACACTTGTTCTGCTATTTAGCTGCTGTTGTGTCACTCACTTCAGCGTTCGTTTTCCAATCTTCTTTTTTCATTTCAAATTTGATTTCACCTTTTCCATGCACACCTGTTTCAATCCATCCCTGCTTGCGATAAAATGTTTCTGCTCTTGTACCCGGACTTGTACTCAACCAAACCGTTTCATTTGTTTGTTCGAAATACCAGTTCATCATCAGGTCGTGTAATTGTTTACCGATGCCTCTTGCCTCCACATCAGGATTCACAAACAAAGCCCAGATGTTGTGATCCACTAAATCGGCAATCGCAAATCCAACAACTGCATCTCCGATGGTGCATACCCATCCTTTTCCACGTTTCGTAATATATGCTTTCACATCAGCATCGCTTACCAATGCAGGATCACTCAATGTGTTTTCCTTTACAGCATTGCGTACAACCTGCATTTGATGAATATCCCGTATGGTCGCTTCCCGAAAAATCATTTGATGATGCGTCTGATATTGTTTGCATGTTCAATCAATCCTCTCAACTCCTGTTCATTACTCTCTTCAATTCTATCTCTGAACTTTTTCAGCTGCTCAATATGTTCGTTCAATACATCCAGTACATTTTCTTTATTCTGAATAAAGATGGGTACCCACATAGCAGGATTACTCTTTGCCAAACGCACCGTGCTTTCAAAACCCGCACTCGCCATTTCGAAGATGACATTGTCTTCTTTCTCTTTTTCTAAAACGGTATTCGCTAATGCAAACGAAGTGATGTGCGAAATATGACTCACATACGCTGCATGCAGATCATGCGCTTTTGCTTCCATACTCAACAGGTGCATGCCAATTTTTTTATACATCGCTTTGGTCCATTCCAATGCATCAAGGTCGCTGTCACCTTCATCACAAATGATCACTGCTTTATTTTCATACGCATTACGTACGGCTGCGGCCGGACCGCTGTACTCCGTACCCCACATCGGGTGCGTTGCTACAAAGCGTCCACGTTTTGGATGGTTTGCTACTGCTTCTGTGAGTTGTGATTTTGTTGAACCAAGATCAATCACTATCTGCTTGTCTACTTTATCAAGAATGGCAGGCAGCAGGGTCACCATTTTATCAACAGGGAAAGCCAGTATCACTACTTCACTTTGTGCAATAGCTTCATCCAATGGTAAAATTTCATCTACCAGTTCCAGCTCTATCGCTTTTGTTTCGTGTTCCTTACTGGCATCCACACCAATCAGCCGTGATGATATCTTTTTCTCATGCAGACGAATGGCCAGTGAACCGCCAATTAATCCCACACCAATGATTGCAATACGTTTCCTTTCCATACTTTTCTTTTTTAAGCTAAGAGATTAAGGAGGGTAAAAGTAAAAGAGGACTCATTTTAACTCTTTTCACTTTTTCAAACTCTTAGCCTTTAATTCTTTTAATCGCTTCTTCAAACCGTTCAACCGGTGCACACAAGCTGATGCGGATATAACCATCGCCTGCATTACCAAAAA
>CAYMSG010000304.1:0-5193 GCA_964392955.1 uncultured Chitinophagaceae bacterium
AATTGCTGGTATTGTTCTTCTTTGGTGCCTTGAATAATCAGTAAATCTTCTGCCATGGGAAATTATTTGTGCAAAGGTAGGCGAGTAAGAGTAATGAGTAATGAATGATGAGTGCAGGCAACTTTTTCATCATTCATCACTCATCACTCATCAATTAGTTCGTTACTACCACCTTCAGTGTCTTTTCAATATTATCAATCTGAATCTTTACATTATACGTTCCGGGAAGTAAGCTACTTGTATTGAATCGTACAAATTGTTTTCCGACCGATTGATAACCATCTACCAGCTTCATAATTTCTCGTCCTTCACTATCAAGTACAAAAAGTAAAACGCTGCTGCGTTTTGTGAGCGTATAATTGATGATGGTAAACGTTTTTGTTGGATTTGGGTTGGCAGTTATTGTAAAATCCACTTCAGCAGTTGTTGCTTCAGGCTGCGGTTTTTCAACTACAGGTTTTGTTTTATCGGCTGCAGGTTTTGGTTTTTCAACAACCGGTACAGGCTTATCGGCAATGGTTACCGGCAACAGCGATACTTCTTTTACATTGCTTGCTATGCTTTCATTATGAAAACGATCAAGGCTTGTTACTACATAATAGTAAACGGTTGATGTAAGATTGCTATCTATAAATGTTGTTGTTTGATCGTTAGCAGTAATATATTGTATTGCTTCTGCATCATTCAGATTAACGGCAGCGTTATTGAAACGATACACCACAAACTGTCTGGCTTTATCGAGTTCGTTTGTTGTAGTTGGCGGCTTTGTCCAACTGAGTTGCACATGATTGCCGTTTACCTGCGCCGTAACATTGCTTACGGGTTGAGGTGGCGTGTTATCACGCCAGGGCATGGTCGGTAACAATGCGGGTGTGTTGTATAGATGTTCTTGCAACGAATCTCTGAACTTTAGCGGATTGATTGCAAAATAACGGGTACGAAAAAAGCTGGTACCTAATACATTGCTGTATTGTCTGTTCAACCGAACCTGGTTATTGATCTGTGATGGATTGTTCCATCTCGCATCATTGTCTAATGCTGCATTGATTTTATAAAGTGCCTGTCCGCTGTAAATATGCCGGCCATTTGCAACACTGTTCCACCAGGGAAGAAGTGCAGCATAATCAGCATTCGTAAAGCCAATGCTCCAGTAAACTTGTGGAGTAACATAATCCACCCAACCTTGCTCCAGCCATTTTTTTGTATCAGCATATATTTCACTGTAACTCTGGAGTCCACTTGTTGCCGATCCTGCAGCATCACTTTTTTTGTTTCGCCAGATACCAAAAGGCGATACGCCAAATTTTACCCAGGGCTTTACGGTTTTAATACTATCGTAGCTCCGTTGTATCAAAAGGTTAATGTTATCTCTTCGCCAGTCGTTTTGATTGCTGAAGCCTCTTGCATGTGCCGCAAATGTTGCATTGTCGTTGAAACGGGTAGTGCTGCCACCTGCACCCGGATAAGGATAGAAATAATCATCGTAATGTACACCATCAATATCATATCTCCGTACAACATCCATTACAACAGACAGTACATAATCACGTACAGCAGGAAGGCCGGGGTTGAGGATACGTAACGAGCCCTGCGACAATAACCATTCCGGGTGTTGTTTGGCTACATGGCTGGCAGCAAAACTTCCAATGGCGTTATAATTATTCACTGCACGATATGGATTGAACCATGCATGTATTTCAATACCACGTTTCCGACATTCGATGATCATAAATTGTAAGGGATCGAAACCGTCTGCTGGAGCAACACCCTGCGTACCTGTAATTGAACTGCTCCAGGGTTCTGAAGAGCCGGCATACATGGCATCGCATTCACTGCGTACCTGGAAGTAGATAGCGTTGATGCCTGTTTGCTGCTGCATATCGATCAGTTTTATAACAGAATCTTTTACCTGTTGCACTGTTCGTACAGAAGTACTTGGCCAATCGAGATTAAGAAAAGTAGAAAGCCATGCAGCTCTTAACTCCCGCTTAGGTGGCGTTTGTGCAGTAGCAACTGAAATACAGATGAGCAGGCTGAAGAAGCAAATAATCAGTCGATTCATAAGATGTTGATAGGTGCGCAAAATAAGTTTTTTCAAGAGTATAATCTCTTTCAAAAAACATTTAAGAAGAAATTAGTTATTACTTGTGCTGTATGCAAAAAGGAAGCCATTGGCTTCCTTTCACAAAATTGAACGGATATGTTACGCTAAATGTTTTTTGAAAAAATCAATGGTGCGTTGCCACGCAAGTTTCGCTGCAGCTTCGTTGTAACGTGTAGGAGCCGTGTCGTTATGAAATGCATGGTTCACATCGGGATACATGTATAATTCATACGTTACCTTATTTTCTTTCAATGCCTGTTCATATGCAGCTGCTCCTGCATTAATACGTTCGTCAAGTGCTGCATAATGTAACTGCACCGCTGCTTTTATTTTTGGCACATCTGCAACCGCTGCCTGTCGGCCATAAAATGCAACGGCCGCTTTTAGGTCGGGTACATTCACTGCTAAGGTATTGGCCATACCGCCACCCCAGCAAAAACCAACACAACCGAATTTTCCGTTGCTGTCTTTTCTTGTTTTGAGATAGTTGAAAATGTTGATGAAGTTGGTTTGTGTTTCCTGTTGATTGAGTTTGGTGAACAATGTTCTTGCTTCATCTTCATTGGCCGGCGTGCCGCCCAATGGAGCCAACGCATTTGGTGCGATCGCTAAAAAACCTGCTGTTGCAGCACGACGTGCCACATCTTCAATATGTGCGTTCAATCCACGGTTTTCATGAATTACTACTACTGTTCCATACGTTGCTTCTTTTTTTGGTCGTGCTACATAGGCTTTCATTTCGCCGGTAACAGCCGGGTACGTAATGTATTCAGTAAACAGATCGTCACTTGCTGTTACCGCTGCCTTTGCATAGTTACCTTCCAGAAACGGAAGAATCGCAACTGCTGCTGCTGTACTGCCGGTTAAAATAGCGAGGCGTTTCATAAACTCACTACGGGGAAGCGGTTTGTGCGTGTACTCGTCGTAGAGATTGATAATTTGCTGATCCATTACATGTTGATTTAGATGCAGAAGTTACAATCTTTTTCATGGTTTGGTTCAACCGTTCATAGAAATGAACAATTCTGATTAAATTAATGTGTCGGAAACAGCCTTGTGCTTTGTCGTATCTGCACAGGTGTTTCTTTAACAGGCAGGGTTAGTTTTACAATTGTATTCAAACGTCAACTATAAATCAATCATCATGCAACCAAAAACAATCAACATTCTGTACTGGGTGTTCACAGTACTTTTTGCCGGACTTATGATTTTTTCTTCAATTGGAGGAATTGGTCCAAACGAACAGACAGTCGAAATTTTTCACAAGTCACTGGGCTATCCCATTTATTTTATCCGGTTCATCAGTTGGGCAAAAATTCTTGGAGCAGTCACATTGCTGATTCCGGGCTTCCGCACTATCAAAGAGTGGGCGTATGCCGGTTTGTTTTTTGATCTTACAGCAGCCGTTTATTCAGGCGTTGCCGCATCGGGAAAATTTCATCCGCAAATGCTGGGTATGTTGATGTGGATCATACCGGGTATACTTTCTTATTATTTCTGGAAGAAGAAAACTGCTTTGTGATCTTTTACCGGATTAATTGAACAGTGCCTTTTTGATGCAACGTTTTGCCCGATAATTTATCAGTATAGATCAACCGCCAGCTATACAGGCCAGGCGGTTGTTTTTTTCCATTCATTGTGCCAAACCATTTTACAACAGTTGGCTGCGATTGAAAGATCAGCTGGCCGTAACGATTGTAAATGTACAATACCATGTCATCCGCCATACCCGTTTGCAAAGGGCCGAATGAATCGTTTAATCCATCACCGTTTGGTGTAAATGCATTGGGCATGATAATATTACAGAATGATTGAACAGTAAGATTTTTAGTGAGTGAAAGAGTGCAGGTACTATCAGCGATGGTGAGCGTAATCGGGTAGGGGCTGTTGGACTGCTGATATTCCTGCAGCGGCGGATTTTTTAATGTACTGCTGTTCCCATTGCCGAGGTTCCAAAGCCAATTCGTTGTATTGCTGCTCTTGTCAACGATCAAGACCTGCTCTCCCGCACAAACAGAATCTGCCATTTCAAAATCAATCTTCATTTTGTTACGTAAGAAAATTTCCTGTGTACTCGTATCGGCACAAAATCCATTGTTCACAACAAGACGTATTGGGATATAACCAGCATCAGCAGATAACCATTGAGGTGATTGTTCTCTGCTGATCCCGCTGTTGCCAAAATCCCAATACCAATTGTTGATTGCATGATTGCCTGTATGTGTAAAATAAATCGTGTCTTCACTGCAACCTGTTGCAATAGTATAGCTGAACGTTGCATCTACCGTATCTTTTATTTCAAAGTTGAATGATGTAGCAATGGGTGTAAGATCGTTACAGGCATTCAGCAGTGTATTACCATCAGTTCCATTTTTAATTGTTACTGTGTACATGCCTGCTGCGAGTAAGGGTTGTTGCAGTTCGAGTTCAATTGATGTTGAATAGCCGCTCAAACAGTTTGTATTTGCTTTGAGAACAGTAACTGTTGACGGACCAGTGATGGTAAAATCGCTCCCATCATTTGCTGCTGAGCTGCATGTGATTTCTTTGCTGAAAAGTAGGTTTAGTTTTTTAGGTTTGCAACCTTCAGGTATTACAGAGGTGATCGCAGAAAAAGGATACACATCGAACGTGCGTGTTTCGTTAGAAAGATTGTTGCCGCAAAAATCGGTGAGTGTATTTCCGTCAGTACCTGTTTGTAAACTGAGTGTGTAATTTCCCGAAGGTAAACTGTTTGAAAAACGAAGAATGATGGAGTCGGTTTCAGCTGAAGTACTGCAATTGGTTGTAACTACTGAAAAGGCTGCTGCCGGTGTAATACGAAAATCGCTTCCATCGGCAGCAATGCTGTTGCATCGTATTTTATTGCTGAAGCGAAGAACCAACTCGTTGTTTACGCAGGATCTGTTGTTGATTGATATCAGTTGTGCAGGAGCGGAACTGATATCGGCTGATCCGCCGCCAACTGCCAATGTAAATCCGGCGGGCGTGTTATCCATATTTCCCACCATCAGCAAGTATGTATGCCCGGCCTGTAATTGTGGTGATAGTACAAATGTTGGTTTTAAACCATCTTGCGGCAATGATCT
>CAYMSG010000305.1:0-5191 GCA_964392955.1 uncultured Chitinophagaceae bacterium
AGCGTACATCCCAATTAAAAAGATCATACTGATTTTAATACCTGGTTGAACACCTTTTACACCGTAAGCGATCCATATGTAACCAATTGACAATAAAAAAAGACCCCAAGCCATTTTAGTTGGAGGGGAGGGCTCGTTCTTGCCAAGTTTGATCCATAACCATGCAAAAAGTGGGGCGAACGCAACTACAAATATTGAGTTAAGTGATTGAAACCAGCTTGCAGGAACAGTGAAAAAGCCAAGATCACGTTGAGTTTGTTCTTCAGCAAAAAAAGTAAGTGAGGCACCTGCCTGCTCAAATGCGCTCCAGAAAAAGATCACAAAGAATACAACACTGAATAGTACAATCACCCTTTGCTTTTCGAATTTGTTGAGGGTTTTGTCCGTCATTACCATAAAAAAAATCAAGATGGCTGAGCCAGCAAGCAAATAGGTGAGAAAGCTTACAACTTTCGCATCAACGTAAAGCATACCGATCGCAACTGCAGAGAATGCTGCAAGACCAAGAATAATAGCAATTGGTTTTATCCAGATGGCCGGAGAGTTTGCCGGTGTTAATCCCAATACTTTATTATCAGGACCAAGAACATATTTTTTATGAAATATTAATTGAACAGCCACACTTATCAACATACCAATACCACCTGCAAGGAAAGCCCATTTGAAATCAGCTGGGTCGCCAGTATCGCCAACAAGTCCGCAAATAAATGGACCCAAAGCGCCACCCACATTAATCCCCATATAGAAAATGGTATAAGCAGGGTCAATTCGTTTGTCGTTTTTAGGATAGAGTTGACCAACGAGCGACGAAATGTTTGGTTTGAAAAAGCCATTACCTGCGATCATTAAACCAAGACCTGAAAAGAATAATACAGAAGATAATTCTGGTGAAGAAGAATAAGTTGATCCGCAAAAGAATAATAAAAACTCGCCTAAGGCCATTACAATACCACCGGCTATGATTGAACGCTGGTTGCCCCAGTAACGATCGGCAATATAACCACCAATTAATGGTGTTAAATAAACAAGGCTGGTGTAACTGCCATATAAATTGGAAGCAAATGCTTTGTCAAATAGTAAGGCCTTGGTCATGAATAAAACCAGTACGGCACGCATGCCATAATAGTTAAATCGTTCCCACATCTCTGTGCCAAATAAAACCCAAAGACCTTTTGGATGGCCTTTCTGTGCAGTTAATTCACTCATACAATTGGTTTATGTTTTTACGATAAGTGCCGAAAGTAAGGAAATAATAGAAACGACTAATTTCTGTTCGTATGCCGCTTTCTTTTGATAAAAGGTTTGGGAAGTTGCAGCAGTATGGTCTAATTTCGGGCCGCAACATAAATCCGATATGAATATACTATTGCTGGGTTCCGGTGGCCGTGAACATGCTATGGCATGGAAATTCAAACAAAGTCCGTTGTGTGAACGCCTGTATATCGCTCCCGGTAATGCCGGCACCAGCGAATGTGGTGTAAATATTCCCATGCGTATTGATGGTGATTTTGAAGAAATGGAAACATTTTGCCGGGAACATGCCGTGCATTTGATTGTGGTGGGGCCCGAAGATCCATTGGTGAAAGGCGTGTACGATTATTTTGAAAATGCACATCAACGCAATCCGTTTGCGGAAGGATGGTTGGGTGTTATCGGTCCATCGCAGTATGCTGCCCAGCTCGAAGGCAGCAAGGCATTTGCCAAGGCGTTTATGGAGCGGCATCATATTCCTACTGCTTCCTACCGTGAGTTTACTGATGCAAATTTTGATGAAGGCCGTGAGTACCTCATGAATCATGCGTTGCCTGTGGTGTTGAAAGCCGATGGGTTGGCTGCGGGAAAAGGGGTGATCATCTGCAATAACCACCTGGAAGCGGTCGCTGAGTTTGATATGATGATCCACCAGCACAAGTTTGGTGATGCAGGGAAAAAAGTGGTGATCGAAGAATTTTTGAACGGTATTGAACTGAGTGTGTTTGTTTTGACCGATGGAAAGAATTACTGCGTGTTGCCGGAAGCTAAAGATTACAAACGGATCGGCGAGGCTGATACCGGATTGAATACTGGCGGTATGGGAGCCGTAAGCCCGGTGCCGTTTGCTGATGCGGTTTTTATGCAGAAAGTAGACGAACGCATCATTAAACCCACCATCAACGGATTTCACAAAGAAGGATTGGTGTACAAAGGTTTTGTGTTCATTGGTTTAATTAAAGTGAACAACGAGCCATATGTAATTGAATACAATTGCCGCATGGGCGACCCAGAAACAGAAGTGGTAATGCCCCGTTTGAAAAACGACCTGGTGGAATTGCTGACAGCTACTGCCAAAGGCAAAGTTGATACCATCAAGATCGAACAAGACCCACGTTTTGCCGTAACCATGGTGGCGGTTAGTGGCGGATATCCCGGCGATTATATCAAAGGATATGAGATTACTGGGCTTGATCAAACTGTTCCCGATGCAATTATTTTTCATTCCGGAACCAAGCTGGAAGAGGACAAGATCGTTAGTAACGGAGGGCGGGTGCTTACTGTAACTTCATTTGGTACTACCGTTGCCAATGCAGCAACCACCTCCAAACAGGTACTCGAAGGTATCCGCTTCATGAAAATGTATTACAGAAGCGATATCGGGTATGAATTTACAGGTACTAACTGAGTCGGATAACCGAAGTTTAGTAATGTTTCTTTTTCGGTTGTTGCCGATGTAAGAAATACAGCACTTGCAGTGAGCAGAACGGTTTTGAAAAAAAAGCGTGGAAAAACACTTACGGGCACGGTTTTAGCGTTGTTATTCCAAATTTTTCACTCAAATTTGCAAGCATCGGAACAATCAATTTCCAGTAACCAATATGGGACTCTTCAATTTTTTTATTCAGGAAATAGCTATGGACCTGGGTACTGCTAATACCCTCATTATACACAACGATGAAATTGTTGTAAATGAACCATCTATTGTAGCTCTTGATCGTAATAATCCAAAGAATGTTTTAGCCGTGGGTAAAAAGGCATTGATGATGCACGAAAAAACCCACGAAAGTATACGCACGGTTCGTCCGTTGAAAGATGGTGTAATTGCCGATTTCAATGCAGCCGAGCTCATGATCCGTGAACTCATCAAATTAGTGCTCACCAAAAAACCATTGTTTGCCCCCAAATGGCGGATGATGATCTGCATCCCTTCCAGCATTACCGAAGTGGAAAAAAGAGCGGTGCGTGACAGTGCCGAGCAGGCCGGTGCACAGGAAGTATATCTCCTGCATGAGCCAATGGCAGCAGCGCTGGGTATTGGTATTGATGTGGAAGAGCCGGTAGGTAACATGATCGTTGATATTGGTGGTGGAACTACTGGTATTACCGTCATAGCATTGGCAGGTATTGTGTGCGACCAGAGTATCCGTATTGCCGGTGATGAGTTTACTGCTGATATTATGGAAGCACTCCGCCGCTACCACAGCTTACTGATCGGCGAGCGTACAGCTGAACAGATCAAGATCCAGATCGGTGCTGCCATGAAAGAACTGGATAATCCACCCGATGATATCCCGGTAAATGGTCGTGACCTTGTAACAGGTATTCCCAAGCAGATCATGGTGAGTTACCAGGAAATTGCCGAAGCGCTGGATAAAAGTATTTTCAAAATAGAAGAAGCCATCCTCAAAGCATTGGAAATGACGCCTCCTGAACTGGCGGCCGATATTTACCGCAGAGGAATTTATATTACAGGCGGCGGTGCCTTGTTACGTGGATTGGATAAACGATTGAACCAAAAGATCAAACTGCCGGTTCATATTGCAGACGATCCGTTGAAGAGCGTAGTAAGAGGTACAGGTATTGCATTGAAAAACTACAATCGCTACCCGTTTGTGATGCGCAACTGATGACGACATCCACAAACGGTGGAACCAATTAAAACCCACCTTTCGTGCGGAATCTTTTTGCTTTTATCAGGCGGTTCTCAGTCTTACTTTTTTTCCTGGTGCTGGAAGTCATCAGTTTAATGCTGTTGTTTCGTTACAACAAGTTTCATCAGGCAGCGTATATGGATACGGCTGGTGAAATTACAGGCAGTATTGAAGCGCAGTACAGCAAGGTGAGTGGCTATTTCAGTTTGAAAAAAGAAAACGAAGCCTTACGACGCCGCTTAACCGAAGTACAGAACAAGCTGGCTGAAAATTTTCAAAGCCCCGATACAGCACAGCGGATCATCACTGATTCAATACCCGTCGATACACTTGGTAACAAACGGAAGTATTTGTACATGGATGCAGAAGTGGTGAACAACTCTGTTTCGCAGCCGAATAATTATTTCACGATCCATCGTGGTACAAAGCAAGGCGTGCAGCCCGGCATGGTTGTTATCTCTGCCAATGGTGCAGCAGGTGTGGTGCTGGATGCTACCGATAATTTTGCTACTGTTATGAGCATGCTTAACAAGCAAAGCCGCATCAGTGCACGGTTGAAGAAAACCGGCGAAAGCGGTCGTATTGAATGGGATGGGCAAAATCCACGGCAGGTGCAGTTGCGGGATATTCCCAAAAGTGTAAAGCCGGCAGTAGGCGACACCGTTATCACCAGCCAGTATTCTGATTTTCCTCCGGGTGTCATGATCGGGATTATTACAAAAGTGATTCCTGAACAAAGCAGTAATAACTATTTGCTGCAGGTACGTCCGTCCAATGATTTCAGTCGTTTACAGAATGTGTTTGTAGTAGCCAACCTGCAACGCAATGAACAGCTGGAACTTGAAAACCGTTTGAAAAAGAAATCATGAGTAATCTCTTACGAAATATTATCCGTTTGGTTTTATTCATCCTGTTGCAGGTGTTTGTACTCAACCAGGTGCCACCCTTGCATCAATACATCACACCCTATATTTATTTCCTCTTTATTCTGTGGCTGCCATTTAACCTCAGCCGCAGCGGATTGCTGGTTGTATCATTCATAACGGGTATCTGTCTCGATTTCTTTACCAAAACGCCGGGATTACATGCCGCTGCCTGTGTATTGATCGGTTATCTTCGTCCTTTTCTCATCAACTTGTTGATGCCGCAGCAGGGCGTTGAGTTCAATTACCGTGAACCTTCTGTTGCCAGTTTGGGATTTACGCAATACATCACGTATGTATCGGTGCTTACCTTGTTTCATCATGGTTTGTTGTTTACCATCCAGGCCTTTCAGTTTGGCAATA
>CAYMSG010000306.1:0-5170 GCA_964392955.1 uncultured Chitinophagaceae bacterium
CCAAAAATGCCACCCGGAGTAATAAATACATTGCTGCCGTACAACACTTCGTCACTCACTTCGTATCCTGTTTTATACTTCGCAGGAATCTTTGCCCATACAAACATGCCCACTTGTTCCTTTGAATAGTTACAGTTCAACAGATCGAGTAATTCAAATACTTTCTCTCTGCGTTCACGGTAAATCGCATTTACGCCATCGTACCAATCTTTACCCAAATTCAATGCTTTTGCTGCAGCCAATTGCAAAGGCAAAAACATACCGCTGTCCATATTGCTTTTAAAACGCAGCACTTCGTCAATCCGTTCTTTGGCTCCACTAAGCATACCAACTCTCCAACCGGCCATATTGCTCGATTTACTCAAAGAGTTTAACTCCAACACGCACTCCTTTGCACCATCAATGCTTAATAAACTCATCGGGTTTTCATTCAAAATAAAACTGTAGGGATTATCATGAATGATGAGGATGCCTGTTTTCTTTCCGAAAGCAACCAATGCTTCAAATAAATTTTTATCTGTAGGCTGACCAGTTGGCATCTGCGGATAGTTCACAAATAGCAATTTCACTTTTGAAAGATCACTTGCTTCCAATGCTGCAAAATCAGGAGCGTAATTATTTGCCTCGGTTAGATCATAATCCACGCAAATGCCACCTGCCAATTTCACAGCGCTTCTGTATGTTGGGTAACCGGGATTCGGCACCAGCACTTCATCCCCTTCGTTCAAATACGTCATGCAGATGTGCATGATACCTTCTTTACTTCCAATAAGCGGAAGAATTTCGGCATCGGCATTCAACTCCACGTTGTACCAGCGTTTATACCAATCACTCATTGCCTTTCGCAACACAATGGATCCTTTGTACGATTGGTAACCATGCACATTGGGTTTTACACTTTCTTCCTGTAATGTTTTAATTACATCAGGATGCGGTGGTAAATCAGGACTGCCAATACCCAGGTTAATGATCTGCTTGCCTTGCTTATTCAGTTCTTCTATTTCCCGCAATTTTTGTGAGAAATAGTATTCACCAATGTCCTCCAATCGTTTTGCTGTTTGCATATACTGTTCAACTTTCGTTTATCTTTTTATTTAATCAGGTCGTTTCACATGTGGGCTGTGCTGTTGCAGCCCTCCCCCTCTAGGGGGAGTTGGTGGGGGTTTTTCCGTTTTTGTAAACACCATAAATTTTCAATTCCACTGTTGAAGGTTTGATTGCTTCGATCACTTTATGGAACTGATCGATGGTTTCAAACTCCATATCCGCATGGAAGCTGTATTTGAAATCTGTACCGGGAATTGGAAAACTCTGCAGTTTGCTGAGATTGATACCGCCATCCGCAATTTGTCCCAGAACTCTTGCCAAACTTCCTTTTGAATGATCAGTAACAAAATTCACCGATGCTTTATTGGCTTGGTCAATCGAACCATTTTGTTCACGCTGTAAAATCAAAAACCTTGTGTAGTTGTTTTTCATGGTTTGAATACCGGGAGCGATCACATTCAACCCATACAATTCGGCAGCGAGTTTGCTGGCAATAGCAGCAATATGTTTGCTCTTGTGCTGGTAAATATGTTTTGCGCTCAACGCCGTATCTTCTGTTTCAACCAGCTTCCATTTGTATTTATCCAAATAATCGTAGCACTGCTGCAGGGCCATGGTATGCGAATGCACTTCTTTAATGTCTTCGAGTTTCACACCTTGGTTAACAATGAGGTTTTGTTTGATGTGCAGGTACACTTCACCAACAATCGTGAGATTACTTTTTTGCAATAAATTATAGTTGGGCAAAATGCTGCCGGCAATGGAATTCTCAATGGCCATTACGGCTCCATCGCTTTCTTTTTTGTTAGCGCCGATCTTCACCACTTCCCTGAATGTAGCACAGGGAATCACTTCCACATCCTTTCCAAAAAATTGCCTGGCCGCTTCCTGGTGGAAACTCCCTTCGTAACCTTGTATTGTAACTTTAGGCCCCCTCCGCCCCCTTTCCATTCGGCTACGCTCAGGATGGGAACTTGCATCCGCACTTACCTCGCTTGCTACACTCGCTGTTTTTTTATTTGTCATCTCTAAACTCATTTTAGTTTTTGTTTTACTCCCCTTCAGGGGATGGGGGTAAAATGACGAATCCCGACCTTTTGGCCGGGATTCTTTATGTTGATTCGTTTCGTTCGTTTAGTTCGCATTCAACAACAGGAGTCCCGGCATCTTTCCAAAATAAAAGAAGCTAAAATAAAAGAAACGGTATCCTTTGTTTGTTGTCATTACAGATCAAATATAAAATAGCGATTTGATAAAACAAGTGTTAGTCGTAAAAAAAGTCTGAAAACGAAAAAAGCCATTCCAGGAATGGAACGGCCGTTAACGATTGCTTGCCATATGAAAATCTTTAACCTCGGGTTTCATCACTACCCGGCAAGCTGGGATTTTCTTTCTTCACGTGAACCCGTGTAGCTGAAATTACTTCTTAGTTGTGTCAGCAGCAGGAGCAGTTGTGTCAGCAGCAACAGGAGCAGTTGTGTCAGCAGCTGCAGGAGCAGTTGTGTCAGCAACTACAGGAGCAGTTGTTGTGTCAGTTGCTTCAGTCTTGTCACCTTCGTTGTTACAAGCTACAAAACCGAGGATAGCGAACGCTAATAAAACCTTTTTCATTCTTTCTAATTTTTAAAGTTTAAGATAATTATCAGGGATTAATACAGGAACCGGGAAAAGGTAACCCGGTTTTTTTAAAAAATATTTTTAGCCGTTCTTTGGGTTACAATTTGCCCGTTTGGGTATTAAAATAACAGACATAAGTGAAACCTGAGATCAACGAATCGGAATTACTGGACGGATTGGCCCGGAACGACAGAAAGGCGGTTGAAACCCTGTACAAGCAGAACTACAGTATGATTCAGGCGTTTATACTGAATAATAATGGTACGGCTGACGATGCGAGGGATATTTTTCAGGAAGCGATCATTGTTCTTTTTGAGAAGGTAAAAGGAGGTTCGCTGGAGCTTAACTGCCAGATCAAAACCTATGTTTATTCGGTTTGCAGGCGGCTCTGGTTAAAACGATTGCAGCAGTTGCAACGGTTTGGAACCCCGGTTGAAAGTCTGGAAGAGGTGGTGCCGATAGAAGAAGAACTGGAAGAGCATGACCGAAAAAACGAAGCGTTTGCGGTGATGGAAAAAGCAATGACCCATTTAGGGGAACCTTGCAAAAGTTTACTGGAAGCCTATTATATCCAGAAAAAACAAATGCTCGACATTGCGGCCGATTTTGGCTACACCAATGCCGATAACGCCAAAAACCAGAAGTACAAATGCCTGATGCGGTTAAAGAAAATATTCTTTGCTCAATATAAAAAAGCGGATTGAAGATGGATGAAATTTTATTATTAGATGCTACTGAACGTTATCTCAACGGTGAGATGAATGCAGAGGAGAAAGCTATGTTTGAGCAACTGCGGCAAAACAGCCAGGAAGTTGATCAAATGGTGGTAGAGCATTCGCTTTTTCTGCAACAGATCAATCGTTATGGCAGCATCCGTGAAATGAAACATTCGCTGCATGAGGTGCATAACCAATTGCTGCAGGATGGTGCAATACAGGAAGAAGTGTTGTCAACCGGTGCCAAAGTAGTGAATATGTGGAAGCGCTACAAGCGCACCATTACCATTGCAGCATCAATTGCCGGTATCACAGCCTTATCTATCAGCGGAATGACATTACTGTTTGCACCAAAAGGTAATGAACAGGCAATTACAGCTCTCAGCAAAAAAGTATCGGATCTTGAACGCAATCAACGTGTACAAGCCAACCAGATCAACACGTTCATCAGTAAGCTGGAACCTGGCACCGTGATTAAAGAAAGCGGTTCAGCTTTCCTGGTTGATGGCAAAGGTTACTTGGTTACCAATGCACACGTGTTGAAAAATGCAAAGGGCATTATTGTTCTGAATAATAAAGGTGCTGAATTTAAAGCGATCATTGTAAAAGTGGATGAATCGAAGGATATCGCCATTTTGAAGATCGTGGATAAAGATTATAAATCACTCGGCTTACTTCCATATGGTATCCGCAAATCATCAACCGACATTGCTGAACCCATTTTTACCTTAGGCTATCCACGTAACGAAATTGTGTATGGTGAAGGTTACCTGAGTGCGAAAACCGGTTTCAATGGTGATACGCTCAGTTGCCAGATCGCCGTGGCAGCCAACCCCGGCAACAGTGGCGGACCTGTTTTCAACAAACAAGGTGAGGTAATTGGTATTTTGAGCACAAAAGAAACAAAAGCGGATGGTGTTGTATTTGCCATCCAGTCGAAATACATTATTGAAACCGTGAATCAATTGAAGAAAGACGATTCAACCATTGAATTGAAACTTCCTTCCAAATCATCTGTAAAAGGGTTAGATGCCAAGCAACAGGTGAAAAAGATCCAGGATTACGTGTACATGGTGAAAGTATATTAAGATTTGGTTTTCCTGTACGGTTATGAAACTAAAACCCCCCGACAAGTCGGGGGTTTACTTTTATCAGTCGGTTTTGATTCTTACCATTTATCAACCTCTTCGTTCGCCAGGTTGTCGCCACTGGTAACATCGGCTGCAGAAGCCGCCGGTGCTTCATTTACTTCAACGGGTGCGGGTGCAGCCGCTGCTACCACTTCACTTGTTCCGTTTGAAGGTTCGTTTACATATTCTCCATCTCCGCTTGAAGGAGCATCTTCATGATTAAAGGCATCGAAATCAAAGTCCGGCATCAGGTCTGTTTTCACATAATCAACCGCTTCATTCAATCCTTTGATAAACTTGTTGAAGTCTTCCTTGTACAGAAAAATCTTATGACGGTCGTATCCTTCACCTGTAAAGCGTTTACGGCTCTCCGTAATGGTGAGGTAATAATCGTTGCCACGTGTAGATCTTACATCAAAGAAATACGTTCTTCTCTTTCCGGCACGGATCCGCTTGCTGTAAATGCTCTCCATCCGTTTGTCGTTGTTTTCGTACGCCACAGTTTTTAAGTTTTAGTTAGTGCAATGCTATTTTTCAAACAGCGACAAAGATATATTTCTTTTCGATTTAGCAAAATTTTCCAAAAAAGCATTTCAATGCCTGTTTTTCCCTCTCAGGAAGGGTCTTCTTCCAGCTGCTGACGGTTGTATAAATCAGCAT
>CAYMSG010000307.1:0-5170 GCA_964392955.1 uncultured Chitinophagaceae bacterium
TAATATGTTAAAATTTTTTTACGGTTGGGAGGAAATTGGCTGATTAAGTTGTTTTTTACATGTTTTTGGAGTAAAAAAACCCGGGCGTTGTTATTTTATTTGCATACTAACGACGCAAAACAACTTGATCAACACGCCCTACTTGATCATAACTGGAAATACATTGTTGATGAAACCGGTGAACACATCTTTGATTTATCGGTTGATGAAGGAGAACGCAACAATCTTATTACAACCAAACCTGCAAAAGCAGAAGACTTGAAAAAGAAATATAAAAGCTGGGAGCAATTGGTATTAACGCCGCTGCCTTTGCAATGATTTTGATGTAAATTCCCCGATACAATCGGGGCCGAATCAGTAAGCATCAAGTGATCCGCTGAAGCGGAACACTTGCGCTAGTGAGCTAGTGAGTTTTATTTGTTTGGAAGACTAAGGATAGCTCAGCCTGCCCCAGACTTAGCATTAAAAGTCGTCTTTAATTAAGTTATAAAACCACAGGAACCAAACGGACGTAAAGATTACAAAAAGAACTGCAAAAACTCTCTTCCATCCTTTTGTCAAACCAAATAATAAAGCAGAGGAAAGTATACATGCAATAGGGCAGTAAAACAATAAAAATGTAAATGGAATGAAAGACACTTCAAAAAAGATGGTTCGGATATTGAATATATATTCTATGCTAAAAACTAAAATGGGAATTAAGCATAGCACAATTGTCAGATAAACTAAATATAAAATTGACCTGTAAATCTTTTCAGAATTTTCCATCTGATTAGTTTCTAATTTGAACGCACTAAATTTACAAACGAACTAATTAAAAAAAGCGGCTTTTCTCAAAGCCGCTCTACTGTTTTCATTGCAGGTTTATATTTTAAATAACCATTCGTGTGTGTCGGGTGCCTTGCCTTCACGGATATCAGTTAACCGGCGTTTCACCTCCGGTGAGATCGTCCATTGATCGGTATCAAACTTCATCACGGTATCTTTATAACACAATTCTTTGATCATCGAAATGGTTGCTGCAGTACCTGTGCCAAACACTTCTTTCAAGGTGCCGTTGTTGTAAGCATCCACCACTTCATGAATACTGATCGGTCGCTCTTCAACGGTTAAGCCAATGTCTCTTAAAATAGCAATTACACTGTCTCTTGTAACACCCGCAAGAATAGTGCCTTCATCAAGATTGGGTGTTATGGCAGTATTACCAATCACAACAAATCCATTCATCATACCAAATTCCTGGAGGTATTTATGCTCCAGTGCATCGGTCCACAATACCTGGTCGTATCCTTTTTTCTTTGCTTCGTTGGTGGGATACATCGATGAACCGTAGTTACCGGCTGCTTTGGCAAAACCAACACCACCCGGCACGGCACGTACAAAATGTTCTTCCACATAAATTTTCATCGGCACGGCATAGTAAGGGCCGGTTGGACAAAGAATGATCATAAACCTATACTTATCGCTCGGCTTCACCCCTATTACATCATCATTCGCAAACATAAACGGGCGGATGTACAATGAATGATCTTTCTTCATCGGTATCCAATCCTTATCTACTTCAATGAGCTTACGCATGCCTTCAATAAAAATTTCTTCAGGCACCACAGGCATCTGCATACGTTCTGCCGATTTATTGAAGCGTTGAAAATTATCGAACGGACGGAAGATATACGCTTCTCCGTTTTCATGACGATAGGCTTTGATGCCTTCGAAAATACTTTGTCCGTAATGGATAGCAGCATTAGCAGGCGAAATCGTAATCGGCTGGTAAGGTTTGATCTCTACATTCTTCCACTCACCATCTTCATAATCGGCCACCAGCATATGATCGGTAAAATGTTTACCAAAAGGAACATTCCCCAGATCAAGGCTGCTCAGTTTACTTGTTTCAGATTTTGTCACTAAAATTTCCATGGCACCAATCATAACTCGTTATTTTTGTGATGCAAAGAAACGAAAAAAATAAACAAGGGTTCTGCTGCGCATCAACTATGTCGTTTGAACACATTCAACTTACTGGCGATCAATTGTCCGAATTGTACGGCAAACAACTTGTAGTAGTTGAGAAAACCGACAGCAGCAGCAAAGCTGAAACAAAAGCAACAACACCCGCTATCGTTAACGAACCTGCTCCCGCCTCCACTGCGTTGCAGGGCATTACCGGGAAAAACAAGAAGCGCTTTGTGTGGATGGTGGAAGAACATTATTTTCCCTACCTGAACGATGCCGATTTCCAGTTCCTGGGCGATGTATTAACGGCCTGCAAAATGAATATGGACGATATTGCCCTCGTAAATGTGGCCAACAACCGGAACCGCTTTGATGAACTGCTGCAGCAACTGCAACCGCAATTCATTATTGCATCGGGTGTACAGATAGATGCGCTGCCCATTCAAACAGCCGATTACGGGGTGCAACATGAGCAAGGCTATTTCCTGTGTTGCACCGAATCACTGGAAGCCATCCGTTCCGATAAAAGCAAAAAATCAAAACTCTGGCTGGCATTGAAACAAATGCTGGGCCTGTAAACCTGTTTATGCAACAACTCATTTTCGCCAGCGGCAACCGGCATAAGGCCGACGAAATAGAAGCCGCTCTTCCACAAGGTTTCCGCATCCTTATTATGAAAGATGCGGGTGTGGACGAAGAAATTCCTGAACCATTTGCTACACTCGAAGAAAATTCGAAGCACAAAGCGTTCTTTTTAGCCGAACGGCTGCAGCAGGATTGTTTTGCAGAAGATACAGGGCTGGAAGTGGAGGCTCTGAATGGTGAGCCGGGTGTACGATCGGCCCGTTATGCCGGTGACGGAAAAGATTTTGCAGCCAATATTGACAAGCTGCTTACAAATATGCAGGGCCAAACCAACCGGCGTGCCCGTTTCCGCACCGTTTTTTCGCTTATCCGTAATGGTAAGCTTTACCAGTTCGAAGGCATCTGTACTGGCACGATTATAGAAAAGAAGACCGGAACAGGGGGATTTGGCTACGACCCTGTATTTTTACCCGACGGAAGTACACATACTTTTGCAGAGATGACCATGGAAGAAAAGAACCGTTTCAGTCACCGGAAAAAAGGATTGGAACAGATGATTGAATTCCTGAAAAAAAGTTAAGGAGATTTACAGATGCAAAGCAACCAAACGATACCTGATACCGACTTAATTACTGGATGCATTGCCGGCGATCGTAGAATGCAAAAAGCACTCTATGATAAATATGCCGGAAAAATGTACGCCGTTTGCCTCCGCTACATGGGCAATGCCGATGACGCACAGGATATTTTACAGGAAGGATTTGTAAAAATCTTTAAGAACCTGGAACGTTTCAGAGGCGAAGGATCGTTTGAAGGATGGGTGCGCCGCATTTTTGTAAACACCGCCATTGAACAGATCCGTAAAAAGAAAACAGACTTATCATTAACAGAGAAAGAAGAAAGTATTGAATATAAATCCGTTTCGGCGATTGAAAACATCAACGAAAAGGATTTGATGAAGATCATTAAAGAATTATCACCCGGTTACAGGAGTGTTTTTAACCTGTATGTGGTGGAAGGTTACAGCCACAAAGAGATCGGCGAATTACTGGGCATCAGCGAAGGTACCAGCAAATCGCAGTTGGCCAGGGCAAGAATGATCTTACAGGAAAAAATTAAACGCTGATCTGAATAAATCATGAACGACTCCCATCTTCAACAAATGCTTCTGCAGGCAGAAGTAACTCCACCGGAACTGGTGTGGGAGAAGATTACCGTTGACCTTGATGAACAGGAAGCTGACAAACCCTTACAGCAACAATTGCTGCAGCTCGAAGAAGAAGCACCTGCTTTTATCTGGGACCAGTTACAACCGGCATTAGACGATCTCTCGATTCAAAAAAAAATAAACGCAGTTGAAGAAATTGTTCCTGTCAGTGCATGGGAGCAAATTGAGCAGCAGTTGATTCTTGAACAGAATGACAAAACTGTTGCAGCAACATTCCACTCGATGGAAGTTGCACCACCTTCAAATGCATGGAACAACATTGAACAGCTGTTGGATGAACAGCCGGCGAAAGTGATTCCCCTGAAAAGAGCCGGTGCACGTATTTATCGTTTGGCCGCAGCCGCTGCTATTACAGGAATTTTAGCATGGGGTGGTTACCGTCTGCTCACTACAAATTCAACTGATCAAACGGTAACACTTGCTTCTGCTGAAACATCTACCACGCCTGATGTGGTGATTCCAATTCCTTCACAACAAGACAGCAGTGAAGATGATGTAGTAAAAGAAGCTGCTCCTACCCGTGTTCAAATTAAAGAACGCATCCGGCAGAATTTAAAATTGAACGATGCGGTTGCATACATTGAAACACCGGATCACAGTTTGGAAAATCATGTTCCTTACCAGGGTATTCATCATCAACGTGAACTCGTGCCACAGGAAACAAATGGTTTTTCTGAAAACCAGTATTATATGTTGCTGAACGAAAACGGAGAACTTGTTCGTGTATCAAAAAAAATAACCGATCTGAAATGTGTGGCTGCTGCCAGTACAGCCAACGCAACCGCACAGGAATTAAAAGATTGTAATGACCAACTGAAACGCTGGCGTGAGAAAATGGCGATGGCAGCTGCACTGTCGGCTTCAGCAGGTGATATTGATCTGAACCTACTCAGCAACAGTACTACCGATCAGCAATAAAACGTTTCATCATCGCTACCTTATAACATGTCACGCATTCGAATTACGCTTCCCTCCTCTTTCTCGTTTACAGCAACTATTCCTGTTCGCATCACCGATTTGAATTACGGCAACCATGTTGGGAATGATGCCATTCTTTCCATTATTCATGAAGCAAGGATGCAGTTTCTTACGCATCATGGTTTTACTGAACTCAACTGCGGAGGTGTTGGTTTAATTATGAGTGATGTTGGAATTGAGTTTAAGAAAGAAGTGTTTTATGGGGATGTGCTGAAGGTAAATATTGCTTCCGCTGATTTCAGCAGTATTGGATTTGATATTTACTACCAGTTATTGAAAACAGATGATACAATTGTTGCATCAGCAAAAACCGGGATGATCTGTTACAACTACGAGCAGAAAAAAATTGCACAGGTACCGGCTATTGTAAGAGAGAAATTGGGAAGAGGCGAATAAGCAATTGGCAATCGGAAATTGGCAATTAAC
>CAYMSG010000308.1:0-5148 GCA_964392955.1 uncultured Chitinophagaceae bacterium
GATGGCCTGCGAATACCATTTCGTTTACACACGACCGTAATGCGCCGTTGACCGATGACTTGCTGCAGTTTCTTGTACAGCAAACCGGTAAAATGAAACCGCTGGCTACAAGCGATCTTGAATCGTATATCAGCACCGGTTTACAATTACTGAATATTGGTAAACCCTTCCCGATTAAAGGAATTGGATCCCTTACCAAAACAAGGGAGAATCAACTGCAGTTTGAACAAGGCAGCCCGGCATTGGAAAAAATTGATTCCATCAATACCGATCATGTGCGTGACCGCACGGTTGTTGCTGATGGCGAAGAAGTGATTGATTTTTCGCATGAAGAGCGAAAGAGTTCGAAAAAGCCGATCATTATTTTCGGCAGCCTTGTAGCAGTGGTATTGGTGGGATGGGCCGTTTATTTGTACTTACAAAAGATGAAACCATCTGAACCTGAAGAAACAGTACAGACCGAACAACAGGCAGCAATGGATACTATTACACCTGCTATTGATACAATGAGTGTTTCAACCGATACTGCTCAACCGGCACCTGTTGATACCACACCTGTTGTAACTGCACCCACGCCGGTACAACCAACAGCAAACAGCGGATCGTTTCAATTGATCGTTGATCAGTATAAAGCAAAAGCTGCTGCCGACCGCCGGGTGGAAGCACTGAAGATCCGTGGGTTTGACGTAAGTGTTCAGCAAAAAGACAGCAGCAATTATCGTGTTGTGCTGCAGGTAAACCGCCCGCTGGCTGATAGTGCGTATGTGATGGACTCGCTCCGCAAATATTATTTGTGGAAACCAAGGCTCATGAATTAACTTGTATTGATGAAGCAATTATCAACCACTATCTTTCGCATTTATGCTGTGGTGGTTGTATGTGAACTGCTGTTGATTTACTTGCAACAATCGCAACTGCGATGGTTTACCAAACCATTGCTGATGCCCTTACTTCTGTTGGGATTTTATTTTGCTTCATCCAACCGCAACAACAATCTCTTCCGTTTCATTTGCAGTGCATTGCTGTTTTCATGGGCGGGTGATGTGTTGTTGCAAATGAGTGGACTATTTATCCCGGGGTTGATCTCTTTTCTGCTGGCACATATTTTTTACATTGTCTATTTTATGAGATGCATGCCTGGTAAAAAAGGATTCGTACAGGTTCAACCGCTCATTGTTATTCCGGTGCTGCTGTATATTGTTCTCTTTCTGTGGCTTTTGTTTCCTTATTTAGGCGCTATGAAAATTCCGGTAACAGGATATGGAATTACCATTGGAACCATGTTGCTGATGAGTATCAACATGCGTCGAAAAATAAAGAACACAGCTGCATCATCTTTTATTGTGGGTGCTTTGTTGTTTGTCATTTCTGATTCACTCCTGGCAGTAAATCTCTTTGCCAGCCAGAGTATGTTGCTCAGCCTTGCAGTAATGTTTATTTATGCTGCTGCACAATATTTTATTATAAGAGGAGCCCTTGCAAACAGCACCGCATAGTTTTTTGTTGAACGATAGGTTTGCACTACATGCTTACCGCTAAGAACCACTTCCACCAAATTCAGTACCTTCGCAGCACTCAGCTGCAGACTTTTTTATCTGTACTACAAACAGATATATTTTCAAGTATAAATAAGATGACATGAATGCAACCAAATTATTTAAGGATTTTTTCGATAGTGAAAAAGCAGGTGGTTTAACGCTGATAGCATGTACGGTGGTTTCGTTGCTGATTGCCAACTCTGGCTGGGGCGAAGGGTATCATGATTTCTGGCAATCAAAGTTGGCAGGTCTTTCAGTAGAGCATTGGGTGAATGATGCATTGATGGCGATCTTTTTTCTACTGATCGGCCTGGAGCTGGAACGGGAAATTTACAAAGGTGAGTTATCAAATATCAAAGATGCATTGTTGCCCATGTTTGGTGCATTGGGCGGATTGATTGTACCGGCGGGTCTTTATCTGTTGTTCAACTTTGGAACCAATACACAATCAGGTGCAGGTATTCCCATGGCTACAGATATTGTATTTGCATTAGGCATTTTATCACTGTTGGGTAACAAAGTACCTACTTCATTAAAAGTATTTTTAACTGCTCTTGCAGTGATCGATGACTTGTGTGCGATTCTGGTGATTGCTATTTTTTATACAAAGACACTTTTGTGGAGCAACCTGTTTATTGCTCTCGGAATATTTGCCGGCTTACTTGTTATGAACCGTTTGAAAGTACGAAACCTGATTCCTTATATACTTGGCGGCATAGCGATGTGGTACTTTATGTTACATTCAGGTGTGCATGCAACTATTACGGGGGTGTTGCTGGCATTTGCCATTCCCTTTGGTAATGGAGATGAAAGATCAACATCGTATGTGTTACAACATTTCCTGCACAAACCGGTTGCATTTATTATACTGCCCATTTTTGCATTGGCCAACACAGCCATTGTCATCAGCGGCGATATTACACAAACACTTACTGAAAATTACAGCATCGGTATTGCGTTGGGATTGATCGTTGGTAAACCACTCGGGATATTTTTTCTGACTTTTATTGGTGTTGTATTAGGTTTTTGTAAACTTCCAGCAGAGCTCAACTGGAAACATATTTTTGGTGTAGGCTTACTGGGAGGTATTGGTTTTACCATGTCGATCTTTATTACATTACTGGCATTTGATAATGTAACCATCATTAATAATGCAAAACTTGTGATCTTACTCTCTTCATTGATAGCAGGCTTGCTCGGATTTGTATTATTGAAATTTACATTGAAGAAAGTAGCCGAATAAAAAAGTGCTGTGCGTAGAAAGAAAAAACAAAAACTCAAAGAACAACAATTCTGGAGCACGTTTGCGTACTTCAGCAAGCCGCAACTGAACGATGGGGTTCCAACCCATCTGGAGCGTGTAAACTTCCGCATCTGGGAGCATGTAGAAGACGAACATATTGAAATGATGATGCAGCATGTGCAATCGATCAACATGCTTGATCTGGATGAAACGGAGATCACAAACAACAGTATTGAACTGCTTACGCAGCTTACTTTCATCAAAGAACTGCGTTTAAAAGGATGCAGGTATATTGATGACAGGGCTATCCCATCGATCAATAACATAAAGGGACTTGAACTGCTGCATATCGATGGCACGTCCATCAGTCTGCAGGGGGCGTTGCAATTGGCAGCACATCATCCATTGCGGACCTTATTGATTGGTGTTGATGAACCGGAACAACATACTGATGACCTTACTATACTTGCCAATCGGTTTCCTGATTGTAATCTCATTGTAAATCACAAAGATTTTACGGTCAAGAAACCCGACGACTGGAGTTAATAAATTGAAATAAAAAAATGTCCCGCTGTTACAACGGGACATTTTTTTAATAAATCACATACGGATTATCAAAAGGATCGTTATCCCTCCTGTTCATCCATTGTACGATGCGATTCAGTTTGCGTTTCAATTGTTGCATAAACGGTAAAAGCATGTTTACTTTTTTCATTTCGCATGTTTTTAATCGTGATGAATCATTGAAATACAAAGTCCCCTGTTTTACCAGAGGACTTTGGTTGTATTTTCAAGCTGTTACTATAGAGCAGAGTGATTGAGCTGGCTTTACTTCTACTTCCAACTTCCCACTTCGTACTTTCTTAGTAACCTCCCATGCCGCCCATATCAGGAGCGCCATGTGCATGAGGCTCTTCTTTCTTTGGTTTGTCAGCAATTACTGCTTCTGTTGTTAACAACATACCCGCAATAGAAGCTGCATTTTCCAACGCTACACGGCTTACTTTCGTTGGATCAATTACACCAGCCTTAAACATATTCTCATATGTTTCAGTACGTGCATTGAAACCAAAATCAGCTTTGCCTTCTTTGATTTTTTGTACAACGATCGAACCATCGATACCTGCGTTTGCAGTTAATGTGCGGATTGGTTCTTCCAAAGCACGACGGATGATCTGCATACCTGTTTGTTCGTCTTCGATCTGTCCACGAACTTTTGCTTCCAATGCATCCAATGCACGGATGTAAGCAACACCACCACCGGGAACGATACCTTCTTCAACCGCTGCTCGTGTTGCATGCAATGCATCATCTACACGGTCTTTCTTTTCTTTCATTTCAACTTCAGTAGCAGCACCGATGTACAATACAGCAACACCACCTGCCAACTTCGCTAAACGCTCTTGTAATTTTTCTTTATCGTAGTCAGAAGTTGTGTTTTCTACTTGCGCTTTGATTTGATTTACTCGAGCTGTGATGTCGGTTTTCTTTCCTTTACCACCAACGATTGTTGTGTTGTCTTTATCGATGGTTACAGAAGAAGCCTGACCTAAATAAGTCAAATCAGCATTCTCCAGTTTGTAACCCTGCTCTTCGCTGATAACTGTACCTGCAGTGAGGATCGCAATGTCAGTGAGCATTTCTTTTCTGCGGTCACCAAAGCCGGGAGCTTTTACAGCAGCCACTTTCAATGTACCACGGAGTTTGTTTACTACCAATGTTGCCAATGCTTCACCTTCGAGGTCTTCAGAGATGATCAGGAGAGGACGACCGCTTTGCGCCACTTTCTCCAGGATGTGGAGAATATCTTTCATTGCAGAGATCTTCTTGTCGTAGATCAGGATGTAAGGGTTCTGCAATTCAGCTTCCATTTTTTCGCTGTTTGTAACGAAGTAGGGAGAAATATAACCACGATCAAACTGCATACCTTCCACTACATCTACAGTAGTATCAGTACCTTTTGCTTCTTCCACAGTGATCACACCTTCTTTACCCACTTTTACAAACGCTTCTGCAATCAGTTTACCGATGGTTTCATCGTTGTTGGCAGAAATAGTAGCAACCTGCTGAATTTTCTTGCTGTCGTTACCAACAGTTTGTGATTGAGCTTTCAGGTTGGCAACAACCAGACTAACTGCTTTGTCGATACCACGTTTCAGATCCATTGGATTTGCACCGGCAGCCACCATTTTCAAACCTTCGGCAATGATCGCCTGCGCCAGTACAGTTGCAGTAGTAGTACCATCACCTGCAATGTCTGCAGTTTTAGAAGCTACTTCTTTTACCATCTGCGCACCCATGTTTTCAATGGGATCTTCCAGTTCAATTTCTTTTGCTACCGTAACACCATCTTTTGTAACAGCAGGT
>CAYMSG010000309.1:0-5076 GCA_964392955.1 uncultured Chitinophagaceae bacterium
AAAGCTTTATCGTTTTCCGAGATCGATTTCTGTATTGTCGCCAATATTTAAACTTCTTGTTTCCCCTTTTACTTCGGTATCGCTGCCGATCAAACTTTCTTCCAATACAATATCAAACAAATCGGCATACGAACCAATGATGGAGTCTTTGATAATTGAATAGTTGATGCTGGTGTTATCGCCCACTGAAACATTTGGACCGATGATTGAATTTTTGATCTCACAATTTTTACCGATACTTACCGGCTCTACCACAATTACATTTTCAAAACGGTGATCAGGCGAAATGGACGTACCGAATTTCTTCAGCAATGTAGCATTCGATTCAAGCAAGGAATCTTTGTTGCCGCAATCGAACCAGTTCAATACCTTGAACGATTGGAAAGGCGCACCTTTTTCAATCATACATTGCAAGGCATCGGTTAAACTATATTCATCCCTGTTCTTCACGCCTTCACGGAAGTTTGCTTCCAGGCAATCAAACATCATTGCTGAATTGCTGATCTTGTAAATCCCTACCAGTGCCATATTGCTTTTAGGGATCTGTGGCTTTTCCACTACCTTCAGTACCTTTCCTTCTTCATCTATTTCAGCCACACCAAAATTGCGTGGATCATCTACTTTTTTTACCGCCAGCATTGAATGGCTGTTGTCAAGTACTTCTTTAATGTTGTACTCACAAATGGTATCGCCCAATACAATTATAACATCATCGCCATTTACCTGTTCTTTCGAAAGCAGTATGGCATGCCCCAATCCCTGGCGCTCACTTTGATTGACAAATGTGCTGCTGATGGTTGGAAAAGACTCCCGGATGTAATCCTGAATTTTTTCGCCAAGATAGCCCGTAATAAAAATAAATTCCTGTACTCCTGCATCCTGCAGCTGTTCAACAATGATACTTAACACGGTTTTACCGGCAATGGGAATAAGAGCTTTGGGCTGTGTATATGTATGTGGCCGCAGCTTGGTACCTGCACCTGCCACTGGAATAATTGCTTTCATATTCAGAACGTGGTCTAACGTCGAAGCGGCTAAAGTAGGACTTTTTCAATTACAACCCTTATTGCACCTGTAAACTCTGTTCATAAAAATAATAAACGAAGTTCGGGTATCAACTCCCATGGGCTTATTTTTGCACCGCAATTCAGAATTGAACAGGATGATTTTACCGGCAGCGGTTCATGGATCAGCTTCTGTTGTCTCACTCCTGCAGACTCTTTTGGTCTGCATCCCGATCAAAGCGTCGGGACTTGTACGTTCAGTTCGTTATGCAACATTTACACACTAAACTCTGCAACAACTCATGCAACGTGACACGACCATTTTCAACCTCATCAACCAGGAATTAGAGCGCCAGCGACATGGTATTGAACTCATCGCTTCTGAAAATTTTACATCATTACAGGTAATGCAGGCTATGGGCAGCGTATTAACGAATAAATATGCGGAGGGTTACCCTGGTCGCCGATATTATGGCGGTTGTGAAATTGTAGATCAAACCGAACAATTAGCGATCGACCGTTTGAAAGAAATTTTTGGTTGTGAATATGCCAACGTACAACCCCACAGTGGTGCACAGGCAAATGCCTCTGTTACGCAGGCCATTTTAAAGCCCGGCGATATCACTTTAGGTCTTGACCTGAGCATGGGTGGACATCTTACCCACGGGTCACCTGTAAACTACAGCGGTAAATTATACGAAGCCCATTTTTATGGTGTAGTAAAAGAAACCGGTTTGATTGATTATGAAACACTGGAACAAAAAGCAAGAACGCTGAAACCAAAATTAATTTATTGTGGCGCCAGTGCTTACAGCCGTGATTGGGATTATGCCCGCATTCGCAAAGTAGCTGATGAAGTTGGCGCATTTGTGTTGTGCGATATGGCACACCCTGCGGGTTTAATTGCAAAAGGTTTACTGAGCTCTCCCTTTGAGCATTGTCATTTCGTTACGTCAACCACTCATAAAACATTACGTGGGCCGAGAGGCGGCATTATCCTCATGCATAAAGATTTTGAAAATCCGTTTGGCTTAAAAGATGTAAAAGGCAATACACGCATGATGAGTAACCTCATCGATATGGGTGTATTTCCCGGTCAGCAAGGTGGTCCATTGGAACATGTAATTGCAGCAAAAGCGGTTGCATTCGGCGAAATCCTTACAGATGATTTTACAACATATGCAAAACAAGTGCAGCTCAATGCACAGGCAATGGCTGTTGCTTTTGTGAGCAGAGATTATAAACTGATCTCTGATGGAACAGACAATCATTTAATGTTAATCGATCTGCGCAACAAAAACATCAGTGGGAAAAAAGCAGAACAGGTGCTGGGCAAAGCTGAGATCACTACCAACAAAAACATGGTTCCGTTTGATGACAAGAGTGCGTTTGTAACAAGTGGTATCCGTACAGGTGTGGCAGCTATTACAACCCGTGGCATGAAAGAAGAGCATATGGAATTTGTAGTGGATGTAATTGACCGCAGTTTGATGAATGCAGATGATGAACCTGTTCTTGCAGCAATCCGTAAAGAGGTTAATGCATTCATGGAACAATTCCCATTATATCCTGAGTTAGGTTAAATAAGTAAACCATTGAAATTTTTTCTATGATTCAACGAATACAATCCATTTGGCTTTTACTTGCAGCAGCAGCCTCACTTGGAACTTTAAAGCTTTCGTTCTATAGTGGCAACAAAGACAACAACCTGTTTGAAGAATTAAATGGCAGCAGTAATTTTTTGCTGCTGATTGTTACGGTTGCTGTTGCCGTAACTGCACTGACCACAATTTTTCTGTTTAAGAACCGCAAACTGCAACTGCGTTTATCTTGGCTGGGATTATTGCTGCAATTGATTGTACTTGCGTTCTACTTTCAGCAAACAAAACAATTTGTGCAGGGAAATTTTACGTTAACATCGGCCATCAGTTTTATGATACCGGTATTTTTCATACTGGCCTGGCTGGGCATTCGGAAAGATGAAAAACTGATTAAGAGTATGGACAGGTTACGATAAAACTGATTCTAATTATGTAAAAGCCGTTACAAATAAATGTAACGGCTTTTTATTTTGCTTTGTAATCATTTACTTGAGGAACTTTTCTGCGAACTGCAAAGTTCCATCGTAATAACGCAGCACATAACTACCAGCAGGAAGTTGTGAAACCGATAATGACGTTTGAACGTTACCAACTGGTACATTTCCCTTCATAAACAATCGCCCTGAAAAATCGACCACTTCATAAAGTCCATTCTTTGCAGAAGGATGACGGAAGATCAATTGCTCTTTTACAGGATTCTGAACAATTACGAGTCCTGTTGCATTTAACCCTCTTTTCACTATCACGGTATTGCTATAACTCGCCTGATTAAAATGATCCCACATTTTTAAGCGATAATACATGGTTGGATAAATGTTTGTCTTATCGCTTAGCTCAAAGTCTTTCTGTTGTTCAACCTTCACTTTCCTGAACTGCAAAAATGAGAACCCGTCTTTACTTTCCTCAATCTCGAAACGACTAAATTGTGTTGGGTCGGCAACTTTCCACTTTAAAATATTTTCTGCGGCTTTTGCATCAACTGTAAACGAAAGTAACCTGCCGGGCAAAACACTAATATTGGCAACAATGTAAGCGAAACCTGTACCCGCTGAACCGAAACTCGTTACAGCCCCTGAGGTGGAAGAATAATTCAAAGTGTTATTGCTACTGTAAGCACCCGGAGGTGTAAGTATCCAATTACCAGACTGGTAACGCCAGATTCCGATTTGTGGATTGGGTGTAGCATTAAAGCCTATCCCCTCAAGGGCATCTGATCCCCAATCAAAACGTATTGCAGCATGCGACGAACCATTAGGCCTGTCAACCTGCCAAACTGCATCCGCTTGCATATTGCGGCTTCCAAATGGAGTACCCCCCGGTAACCCATTGGTAGTTGTACCTCGGAATACGGATACGGAGAAATCTGAACCTGCGGAAACGGGTGTAATGGTTACTGGGAGATATGATGTTGGTGATCCGATCGGAAAAATTTGCGCAGAAGCCGTTAATCCGTTTTGACGTAAACGACCATTCGTATTCGCAGTTGGGCTTACGATAAAATAGGAGTTATTACCCGCATTCGAAATGGAGCCTGTATTGGCGATTGTAAGAGAGTTCTGATGCAGATCCAGGTAGTTACCCGGTGCACTAAAATTAAATTCACCGTTTATTATTGTATTCCCTTCTAGTATTTTCGTATTACCTCCAAGTATGCTTAAATTTTCATAGCTATTATAAGGGGCCGATGCGCCTGCAAGCGAAGAAACTACCTGATTGGATGCTCCACTATAAATGATCGTTGAGTTTGGCTGCGACCGTAGATAAAATCCACTAGCATTACTGATTGACCGGTTCGTTTGTCCACTGGTCCAAAGCCCTTGAGGATGCGAAGTTATGATTGTACCTGTATTACTTATATAGGCGCCCGAAGTTGCTTCACTTATTGTGTAATGCTGCAAATCCAGTACGGTAGATGCGGAACTGATAACAAATTTAGGACCTGTTAATCCACTGCCTAAGGCAAAGTTTGAACCGAGTATTATTGTTTTTGATGGAGTTAAATAATATGCAACACGAACACGGTTACCGCCTGTAAAACTCCAGGTTGCAGCCGTGGTACCATACGTCCAGATATAACCGTACGAGCTTGATGCGCTAGCTGTGATTATTCCATTACTATGCGTAACATTTCCATTGACGTTAATATATCCAACACAATTATTTCCACTTGAAAAATTTAGAGTATTACTACCGCTACCTGTGCTATTCATTACGAAGTTGCCCGCCACATAAACATCTGGCTGAAAATTATTTGACTGTGTGAATCTGAAATCTCCTACTGCATTAATAATAAAGTCTCCTGCTGTTAAATAAGTCGCAGTAGGATAAGATGCCCAACCTTGGTTCCATGTGCCACTACCAGCCCAATTGATGATCAGATTTCCATAGAAATAATCATTTGCATCTATTAACGAACTTACATTTCTTGTCAATGATGCGGGAGTAACCGATGTTCCGGATGATTGCCAACG
>CAYMSG010000310.1:0-5059 GCA_964392955.1 uncultured Chitinophagaceae bacterium
ATCCTCTTCATCCGGCCAAGTTTGGCCTTGTCATTCGAGGCACAGTCCCGATGCCGTAACGCGTGGCCGAGCAGTTCGACATGCGCCTGACCGACGCCGCGTCCTGGTGGGTGTTCCGTGCACCAACAGCCACCGGGCATATTGTGGAGCAAATCGGCATGATCGAACAGATCATTGAAGCAGGTTATGCATACGTTGTGAACGGATCAGTTTATTTCGACGTAAAGAAATATGCAGCGGGGCATGATTATGGAAAACTCAGCGGTCGTGTAATTGATGATCTGTTAGAAACAACACGTGAACTCGAAGGCCAGGAAGAAAAGAAAGACCGTGCCGATTTTGCGTTATGGAAAAATGCAGCACCTGAACATATCATGCGCTGGAAAAGTCCATGGGGTGTTGGTTTCCCGGGCTGGCATATTGAATGCTCGGCCATGGCCACCAAATATTTAGGCGCACAGTTCGATATACATGGTGGTGGAATGGATCTGCAGTTTCCACATCATGAAAGTGAAATTGCACAAAGTACTATCTGCAATCATACAGCCCCGGTGCGTTACTGGATGCACAATAACATGATCACCATCAACGGAAAAAAGATGGGGAAGAGTTATAACAACGTCATCAAGTTAACAGAACTCTTCAGCGGCGATCATCCGATATTGGAGAAAGCCTATCATCCAATGACGGTTCGTTTTTTTATTCTGCAAACACAGTACAGAAGCACACTCGATTTTGGTAACGAAGCATTGCAGGCAGCCGAAAAAGGATTGAAGCGATTGATGGAAGCACATGAATGGTTAGCTAAGTACGAAGTGGGAAGTACGAAGTACGAAGCAAATGATAAAACGCTTGATGAAAAAGTGTTGCAGTTGATTTCCGAGTTTGATGAATTTATGAACGATGATCTCAACACGGCCAAAGTATTGGCGAGTATGTTTGAACTGGTACCTGTGATCAACGGATTAAAAGACAAGCATATTGCAGCCGACGCATTGAGCAGCACTACCATTGCTTTGTTGCAGCAGCAAATGAAATTGTACATTGAAGACATCCTCGGCTTACGCAACGTAACAGGCGAAGACAATAATAAGCTGAAAGAAGTAATGCAGATATTGATTGAATTACGGAAAGATGCAAAAGCAAAAAAAGATTTTGTGACCAGCGATAAGATCCGCAATCAATTGGCCGAACTTGGCATTCAACTGAAAGATGAAAAAGATGGTGGTATGAGTTTTACCATGTGATCAGGTTATTTTTCTTTCAACAAGAAAATTGTACGAGGGGCATTCGCCCCTCTTTTCATTCCCCCTGATTGTATATTCACTCCCTTGATTCAACAGTTCATCCGCTGAGGCTGACCATTTTGCCTTTTTGTTGTTCTCTTTCAAAATCAAAATCATGAAAAAGAACTTTTTAGTACGTACTGGCACGATGGCCCTCGCTGCCATCACTTTAATCGGAAGCGTAAGCAGTTGTAAAAAGAAAAATGATGATCCGGCTCCCAACACATTGGTGGAAGTAGCTGCATCAGCCGGACTTACTTCACTCGTAGCAACAGTTGAAGCGGCCGGTTTAACGAATACATTAAGAGGTGCTGGCCCATTCACTGTTTTTGCTCCTACAAATGCAGCATTTACTGCAGCGGCAATCCCAGCCAACACACCCGCAGCAACCTTGCAAAGTGTACTGCTGTATCATGTGTTCGATGGTAAAGTATTGGCAGCAGGAGTTCCAACCACGTTAACAGCTATTGCATCAAAGAATGCAACCACCGATACATTATACGTGAAGCGTGTAGGAAACGATGTGTTTGTGAACGGACAGCGTGTAGTTACAGCGAATGCAGAAGCTTCTAACGGTGTAGCGCATGTGATTGGCAGAGTGTTGATCCCTGCAGGCGGACGAAATATAGTACAGGTAGCTGTGGCAGCCGCACCAGCTCTCGATTCATTGGTGCGTGCTGTAACACTGGCAAGTGCGGGTACAGCTGCAGGTAGCGCTGATAACATTGCTGAAGTTTTATCAAACATTAATGGTGCTACTGTTTTTGCACCAACCAATCAGGCCTTTACCGATCTGCTGGCTCAGTTGGGTGTAACCAGTTTATCACAAGTGCCCGTTGCAACGTTGAGACAAGTATTACGGCATCACGTAGTTGCAGGTGCCCGTGTGTTTTCGAATGATGTTGCTGCCGGTAATGTCGGTATGGCAAACGGTACTAATGCAACCATTGCAATTACTGGCGGTAATGCTACCATTAAAGGAAGTGGTGCAACCAGTGCTACCGCAACAATTGTTGGAACCGATATTATGGCGAGAAACGGGGTAGTTCACCTTATCAACAAGGTAATTCTTCCGTAAAACAATTTATTCATTGATGCCGGCCCAAACCTTTGGGCCGGTTTTTTGTTTGTCTATGAACAATATGTTTTTTCAGCACAAATACCGTTACTGGTTTGTACTGGCGCTGGCTGTTTACACGTATGTAAATACAGCTGTTTGCCGGGTATATGATTATTTCCAGTTGCCGATCGAATGGTACCAGGCTTTTTTAAGCATATTACTCATTACACTGCTTAGCTGGGAATGGAGCCGTTTGTTGCAGCCATATGTAAGCAAATGGTTTCATGGAGATGAGCATATTAACAAGCGCCTGCTTTCCTTTTTTGGTTTGGGCTTGGCTGGCAGCCTTACGTTAACCGTATTGGTGGTAATGTCGTTTGAAGTGTTTGTGCTTCATGTTCCGTTGTCATTAGACAATCCATTGAAGCTGACACTTACATACACATCGCTTATCACGCTGTTGTTTCATTTGTTGAATGCAGTGGTGTTCTACATGCATAAGTACAAAACCAAACAACTGGAGGCAGAAGAGTTGTTACGGATGAATACACAGGCACAGTTGCAAAGTATCAAGTCGCAGATCAACCCGCATTTTTTATTCAACAACCTGAATGTATTGTCGTCGTTGGTCATGAAAAACAGTGACGAAGCAAACGATTTTATTGAAGCATTTTCAAAAGTGTATCACTACATTTTACGGAATCAGGATAAAGAGTTGATCGAGCTCCAAAAAGAAGTAGACTTTTTACAACCGTACATGTACCTGCTTCAGAAACGGTTTCCTGCAGGTGTTGAATTGAAAACCGAAATTGATGAACGCTGGAAAAATACATACGTAGTGCCGGTTGCTTTACAAATGTTGGTGGAAAATGCCATCAAACATAATGTTGTATCGCAAGCCAGACCATTGGAAATAAAGATCAAAGCAAACGGTACAGCTGTATTGGAAGTAACGAATAATCTCCAGCCAAAAGTAAACCGGGAACCATCTTCAAACATTGGATTAAATAATATCAACCAACGTTATGAATTAATAACCGGCAGGAAAATTGAAGTAGAAAAAAACCAACATGAGTTTAAAGTATCACTTCCATTAATTGAAGTAGGCTAAACTGAAACAAACAAAACCTGTAAACTGCAAACCGATGAATACAAAAAAAATTGTGATTATTGAAGACGAGCAATTGGCCGCCGAGCGACTGACCATGCTTCTGAAGCAATACGATCAAACAATTGAAATTGTAAAGCACCTCTACAGTGTGGAGGAAAGTATTCAATGGCTCAATACAAACGCACATCCTGATCTGCTCTTCCTCGATATTCAACTGGCCGACGGTTTTTGCTTTGATATTTTTAAACAGGTAGATTACAAAAAACCAATAGTGTTTACAACAGCGTATAATGAGTATGCACTGGAAGCATTTCAGCTTTGCAGTATTGATTACCTGCTGAAACCTGTTACAGCGGAAGCATTGGCAAAAGCCATGCAGAAGTTTGCACAATTACAATCGAATTTTGTAGCTGGCAATTATGATCAGTTGTCGAATTTATTTGAAAGTGCTTCCTTCAAATCAAGGTTTCTTGCAAAGGCGGGTCAGCGGATGTTTTTTGTTGAAACATCGGAAGTGCAGTACTTCCAGGCCGATGATAAGATCGTGTATTTAGTCGACAAAGATGGAAATAAGCTGATGGTGGATTATACGCTGGAACGCCTCGAAGGCTTACTAAATCCCAAAGAATTTTTTCGGTTGAACCGTCAATACATTGCACGCTACAGCAGTATTGCCCAAATAAAACCGTACGTTAATAGCCGTTTGAAATTACTGTTACGCAATGGCTCCAAAACTGAAGAAGTTGTATTGAGCCGTGAACGGGTACATGAATTTAAAACATGGGCCGAAGCTTAACTGTGCCCCAACTGCTGCTGACCGGATAACATTGATGGAAACGGGAAAAACGGAGATGGCTTTTCTTCCACCGTTTCTTCTTCCATTGGTTGATGCAACACTTCAGTAAAACTCTGCAGCAGAATTTGTTTTGTTTGTTTGCTCCATTGCCGGAACTGTTCACTGTTGTTTTGATGTTGTGGTAAATAATCAAGCAGTACATCCAGGTTGAATGATTCGGCATGCGTACCTGCGCCTGCTTTGGCACCATCTCTTGCATTGCACCATTGCTCGAAATGTCCTTGCACCGGTACCATTAATACCGGTTTTCCAAAATACATCGCTTCGCATACGCTTTCAAAACCGGCTGTTGTTACGAGTGCTTTTGCATTGGCCATGAATTGCAAAAACTTTTGATCATCCAGTGAATGAAAACAAAGCGTTTCATCAAAACGCCATTTGCCTTTTACGGTTGCACTGTCGGTGAAGCAATGCAGTTCTACTTCAGGGTGTAGTTTGTGCCAGTTGATGATATCCTGCATGTAACCGGAATTGAGCAGGTACACCAGGATATGATTTCCTTCAAATAGATGCTGCTGAAACACTTCTTTCCGTAACAGTGGCGGACAAATTTTTATTTGTTTGTGAGATGATGGGTTTGATGGATAAAACGAAAGCGCCAGCAATTTTTCTGATCCTTTCGCTGTAAGTTTTGTGTACAGCTTAATGGCAAACTGATCTGATTTGCTTCCACCTTCCGGAAACTGAAAGGAAGGATGCAGGTAAATGTATTGATGCGCTGCAGAAATAATTTTTGTGTTGATTTT
>CAYMSG010000311.1:0-5018 GCA_964392955.1 uncultured Chitinophagaceae bacterium
TGAAAAATTATTTGATGTAGTAGAGAACCGTATTCATGCCATTTTCTTATTTCTTTCATTGCTTGAACTTTCGCAACAACGCTACATGACTTTGCTGGTAGGCGAAGGCAAAAATAATTTTATTGTTGAGTGGAACGAGAGCCGGGAAGAAGATGCAGAAGATTCTTTTGTGTATCCAACAAATCCGGAAGAAAATTAATTTCTTGAGAATATGTGAACGCTGCATCAATTGATGCGGCGTTTTTATTTGAAGCTAGCACCGTCTGAAGTACTTGTTTCGTGATTGTATTATTACATGCTTTAAGTTAGTAGGGCAATTGTGACTACTTACAGCTTCATATTGCGGAGATGTCTCGTCCCTCGACATGACGGTTTAAGAGTTTGAGAAAAGGATACTGTCACACATCCGGGGTGTCGTCATTTCGACGAAGGAGAAATCTCTACGTAATCATGATGATAAAAAAGAAGCAGTCATTAGCAAAAAAATCCCACTGCTCAGCAATGGGATTTCTATTTATAAACAGATTTCAATTACGCTTTCACCATCACCCGTACTCCCATCATCTCTCTCACCGTCTTGGCAATACCATTGGCATCAATTCCAATTTCTTCATACAATTGTTTTGGTGTGCCATGTTCTACCAGTGCATCAGGAATACCCATGATCTTTACTTCAGCCTTGTAATTGTGCGCAGCCATAAATTCCAATACCGCACTTCCAAAGCCACCCACTACTGTTCCATCCTCAATGGTTACGATTTTATCAAACTTTGCAAACACTTCATGCAACAGTTCTTCATCAATTGGTTTTGCAAAACGCATATCATAATGTGCCGGATTCATGCCTTCGTTCTTTAATTCACGGATGGCACTTGCTGCAAAATTTCCAGGATGACCAAAGGAAAGAATTGCAAGGCCTTCACCATCTTTCAGTTTCCGACCTTTCCCGATCTGCATTTCTTTCATTTCTGTTCTCCACTCAGGCATTACACCTTCGCCACGTGGATAACGGATTGAAATCGGCAGTTTATGCGAATCAAGTTGAGCTGTGTACATCATGTCACGTAGCTCAGCTTCGTTCATAGGAGCAGCTACGATCATGTTGGGCACACAACGCATATACGCAATATCATAACAGCCATGATGGGTGGGTCCATCTTCGCCTACCAATCCTGCACGGTCTAAACAAAAGATCACCGGCAGTTTTTGAATGGCTACATCATGCACCACCATATCGTAAGCACGTTGCATAAAGGATGAATAGATATTACAGTACACTTTCATGCCTTGCGTGGCCATACCGGCGCTAAGTGTAACGGCATGTTGTTCGCAAATTCCTACATCAAATGCACGGTGTGGCATTTGCTCCATCATAAATTTCAACGAAGATCCACTGGGCATGGCAGGGGTAATACCAATGATCTTTTCATTCTTTTCAGCCAGTTCAATAATGGTATGTCCAAACACATCCTGGTATTTGGGAGGCTGCACCGTATCGAATTTCTTTTTCTGGATCTCCCCGGTTACTTTATCAAACAAACCGGGCGCATGCCATTTGGTTTGGTCTTTTTCGGCCAGCTCGTATCCCTTTCCTTTAACCGTTACAATGTGTAAGAGTTTTGGACCAGGAATATTTTTAAGATCTTTCAATGTATCAACCAGCTTGGTAATATTGTGCCCGTCGATGGGGCCGAAATAACGCAGCTTCAGCGCTTCAAACAGGTTGCTGTTTTTGTTTACGAATCCTTTAATGCTGTGCTCCAGCTTGCTTGCCATTTCACGGCTGAAGTTTTTGCCAATGGGCAATTTCCCCAAGGCATTCCACACTTCATCCTTGATCTTATTATAAGTGGGTGACGTGGTAATATCGGTGAGGTATTCTTTCAATGCACCAACATTCGGGTCGATGCTCATGCAGTTATCATTCAGAATGATCAGCACATCACTATCGGCCACGCCTGCATGGTTCATTGCTTCAAATGCCAAACCGGCTGTCATAGCACCATCGCCGATTACAGCAATTGATTTCCGGTTTTCTCCTTTCAGCTTGGCAGCCATAGCCATACCTAATGCCGCCGAAATAGAAGTAGACGAGTGTCCTACACCAAATGTATCGTATTCACTTTCGCTGCGTTTGGGGAAACCACTGAGTCCGTTGTATTTCCGGTTGGTATGAAAATTATCTCTCCGGCCAGTCAATATTTTATGACCGTAAGCCTGGTGGCCCACATCCCATACCAATTGATCATATGGCGTATCGTACACATAATGAAGGGCTGTTGACAGTTCCACCACACCAAGACTGGCACCAAAATGACCGCCATGCACACTTACCACATCAATAATATACTGGCGAAGTTCGTCGCACACCTGTGGCAACTGGTCCATCGGCAGTTTTTTCAAATCGGCCGGAGAATCAATTTTCTGTAACAGGGAGCCGGGTTTTATTTCCATAAATTCCTGAATAATTAAGTAAAGGTAAAAAACTTCGATACAATGTATCAGAATGTTTGTGTAACAGCCAAAGCAGAAAATGGTTGAATTTGTTCACAAAAACTGTTTTGGGGCATGGCCGACCATTTACCCAAATTTTTCGCCCTTTGTACCTTTCGACAGGCGAAACCCATATCTTAACGGTTAGATTTGTAAGTACTATGCGCAAAGGAATCAGTAAAATGGGAGCTTATTGGTGGTGCCAGATGGCTGGCTGGGGTGGTAATATGCTCATGAACTTCTTTTTTGCATGGACCTATAACCGGGAAATTACAAGCGCCTTTATAATTCGTTCGCTCATTATTGCCGTACTGGGTTTGATCATTACCCATTTTATGCGGTGGGTGATTATTCAAACGAATCTTTTGCACAAAACATTTGAACGGCAGGTGATTTATTTCCTGGTACTAACGTTTGCCTTTTCGATGTTGTATCCGTTTATTTCACTTTCGTTGTTCAATATCTTCGATCTCTTTACACCCGAACAAAAGCAATACAGCTTTACAAGGCTGTTGGTTGGTTCGGCCATTAATGCGTTTGTAACCTTATTGGTGTGGAACCTGATCTACTTTATTTATCACTATGTTGAAACCTTCCGTAAACAACAGCTTGATGCATTGAAAATGCAAAGCGTAGTGAAGGAGCTGGAACTGAAAACGATCAAAGCTCATATTAACCCGCATTTTATTTTTAATTCGTTGAATGGGATCCGTGCCTTGGTGGATGAAAATCCGGCCCGTGCAAGAACTGCCATTACGGAATTGAGTAATATCCTGCGCAGTAGTATGCAGGTGGAAAAGCAGGAAACCGTTCCGTTTGAAAAAGAATTGAGTATTGTAAAAGATTACCTGGCGTTGGAGCAAATGCGGTTTGAAGAACGGTTGAAAGTGAATTTTGATATTGATGAAGATACACTGGAGCAACCCGTACCACCCATGATGCTGCAAACATTGGTAGAAAATGCCATCAAACACGGCATCAGTAAAAATGTAAGCGGTGGTGTAATAAAAATCAGTTCCAAGTTTGTAAACGATCATCATGAACTGGTGATTAGAAATACAGGCCGTTTGAATGGTGATTTTAATCCCGATGGATTTGGCATCTCCAGTACACAAAGCAGGTTGAAGTTGATGTTTGGTGATGATGCCGGCTTCTCCATCAGCGATGTAAATGGAAACGAAGTGGAAGCCAGAGTGGTAATGCCTGCCGGATTGTAGTAACTTTAGCGTATTCGTTTAATTCGTATAAATAAAACCATCCATGAATAAAAGAGCAATCATTATTGATGATGAACGATTGGCCAGAAATGAGCTGAAAAAGCTGTTAACGGAATTCCCGGATATTGAAGTGGTCGATGAAGCATCGAATGTAGATGAAGGTTTACAAAAGATCGAAGCATTGAACCCCGATCTCATTTTCCTGGATATTCAGATGCCGGGCAAAACAGGATTTGATCTGTTGAGTGAACTGGATCGTACACCCGAAGTGATCTTCACCACAGCATACGATGAATATGCATTACGTGCATTTGAAGTAAATGCATTGGATTATTTGCTGAAGCCGATTGAACCCAAACGGTTGGCCGATGCTTTGCACAAACTGGAAGAAGAAGAAAAAGAAACAACCGTTGATGGTGAACCGGTGACGGTAAACCGAAGCCTGTTGAGTGAAAACGACCAGGTATTTGTAAAAGATGGTGAACGTTGCTGGTTTGTAAAGCTGAGTGATATCCGCTTGTTTGAAAGTGTAGGCAACTATGCGAAGGTTTATTTCGGCCCGAACAAACCACTCATTTTAAAATCACTCAATGCTTTGGAAGAGCGGTTGGATGAAAAAATATTTTTCCGTGCAAACCGGAAACACATTGTCAACCTACGCATGATCGAAAAAGTAGAACCGTACTTTAATGGCGGGTTGTTATTGGAAATTCATGGCGGCGATAAAATTGAAGTGAGTAGAAGGCAAGCTGTGAAGTTTAAAGAAATGATGAGTTTGTAATCGTAATTTTTATAGTAATGCCTTATCAATGAAGAAATTTTTTGCAACGTGGTTATTGACCGCAATAGCCACGTTTTTATTTGCCCAAACGAAAGTTGACAACATCATCAATGCAAAAGAAGTTGAACGCATTGAACGTGTACTGGCATCCGATGAAATGAAAGGAAGGAGAGTATTTACACCTGAGCTGGATAAGGCGGCTGATTTTATTGCTGCCGAATTTAAAGCCGCTGGATTGGAAACTTGTCCGCCCGACTGGAATAAGCAGGCCGGGAACAACAGTGGTACTTATCGACAGGAGTTCAGCATTGTTACGCCCCGTTTCAAAGGGTTAACCTGTAGTTTTGATCAACAACCGGTTGAAGTAAAAAATGTGGTAGTTGTTACAACCAGTGCAATGATATCTGTTACTGAAAAATCAGGATACGAAAAGGTAAAGATCGGTGCCGGAGTAAACCTGTTTACCGAGGCACAGAAGTATATCCGTTCCGGTAAAAATTATCTGGTGCTGGTAGATACATCGTACA
>CAYMSG010000312.1:0-5016 GCA_964392955.1 uncultured Chitinophagaceae bacterium
ACGCACTTCTAAAAAGAACTGCAAGTCTTTTGGCAGTGATGCCATATAATCAAACAACTCTGCTTTTCGTTTTGGCGAAAAGGTATCGCTCACCTGTACGAAAATGGGACCCAGATGTTCTTCAAACCCAACAATGCCACGAAAGAATTCATTGGTAATAAAATCTTTCCCTTTCAAACTTCCACGATGCGTTACACCCTGGTACATCTTGGGGCAAAACTTAAAATCTTTCCCTTTTGCCGCCTCTGCCCATTTACGGATGCCTGCTTCACCATATACTTTATAATGTGTAGCATTTAGTTCAATACTATTGTAATGTTCAACATAGTGTTTCAGAAAATCTTTCTCTTTTGTTTTGGGCGGATAAATCTTACCAACCCATTCAGTTCGCCCCCATTTGGCACAGCCGAGATATACTTTTGCATCTTTCACTGCTTTACCGCTGAGCACGGTTTTATTAAATGCAGGTTCCGTGGGTAAAGAAAAGTCGATCGTATCTAATAACTGTTCATCAACACGTCCAAATTCCATAATTCAATCTTTTTTCAAATCTACATATCCTGCAACTATTGTAACTTTCACTCATGCGATTTTTCTTCTTTTTGCTGCTTTGCTGCCATAGTGCTTTTGCACAACAGCCCAACATCATTTACATCATGAGTGACGATCATGATAACGATGCCATCAGTGCCTACAACAAACAATTTATTCAAACCCCCAATATTGATCGACTTGCAAAGGAAGGTATGCGTTTCAACAGGGCATTTGTGGGCAACTCTATTTGTGCGCCTGCACGTGCAACATTACTAACCGGTCAGCATTCGCATAAGAATGGTGTAAAAAATAACAGTACACCCTTTGATACAACCAAAATTACCATCGCTCATCATTTACACAATGCCGGTTATCAAACTGCATTGATCGGTAAGTGGCATTTACATTCACGGCCGCAGGGTTTTGATTTCTGGAAAATATTGCCGGGCATGGGTCAGTACCACAATACAAGAATGATCTTAATGAACGGTGACACCATTACCACCAAAGGTTATTCAGCTGATGTGTTGACAGATGAAGCGTTGGACTGGCTACAGAATCGTGATAAAAGCAAGCCATTCGCCTTATTCTTTCAGCACAAAGCTCCCCACCGGAATTTTGTTCCTGACCTTAAACACCTGGAACAATTTGTGAAACGCAACTTTCCAGAACCTTCTACACTTTATGCAGATACAACCGGAAGAGGTACAGCCTGGTATAAACAAACCATGAATATTTTGTTAGACATGCGTTTAAGTGCCGATCTGAAAGTTGATCCTGCTTACTTAGCTGCTATTCCTGAACTGAAACCAACTGCCGATGATATTGCTACGTACAATGCACTCATAAAACGTATGCCGGATGCACAACGTAACCGCTACAAAGAAATTTATGCTGAACGTGGTAAACTCATTGTGCAAAAACAATTGCGTGGTAAAGAATTGTTGAAATACAAATACCAATGGTACATGCAGGATTATCTTGCCTGCATTGCATCCGTTGATGAAAGTGTGGGAAGAATATTGAATTACCTGGATGAAAACAAACTCAGCAACAATACCGCTGTTATCTATACCAGCGACCAGGGATTTTATTTAGGTGAGAACGGCTGGTTCGATAAACGGTTTGCGTATGATGTAAGTATGCAAACGCCCTTGCTTGTTCGCTGGCCCGGCCACATCCGGGCAAATACTGAAACCAATGCGATGGTACAGAATATTGATTTTGCGCCAACGATCCTGGATATTGCCGATGCAAATATCCCGGCTTCCATGCAGGGCATCAGTCTCAAGTCTTTTCTAACGGGCAAACAAAAAAGTATTAGCCGGAAATATCTTTACTATCATTATTATGAGTTTGTACAAGACCATACGGTTCTGCCTCACTTGGCTATTCGTGGTGAACAATACAAGCTCATTTATTTCTACACAGTAAATGAATGGCAGTTGTATGACTTGAAAAAAGATCCGGGCGAACAACATAACCTCATCCATTCAACTGCACATCAAGCGATCATTAAACAATTAAAAGCGGAGTTGATGAAGCTGAGAGATCAATACGACGATCATGAACCTGCCGGTGAATTGAATTGACCTGCCAACAAATAACTTAATTAAACTCGTACAGCAGTTCAGCAATCAATGCTGTCCAGCCGGTTTGATGACTGGCGCCTAATCCTTTGCCACTATCGCCATGGAAGTATTCGTAAAAGAGAATCAAATGCTCATTCCCCGGTTGTTTGTAAAACCAGTTGTAGGTTTCATGGCTTCGGCGTTCACCTTTCTCATCTAATCCCAGCAAATTAATGTTACGGTATGCTAACTCTTTTGCCACATTGCGCAGGTTGAGATAGTTACCGGAACCTGTCGGGTATTCCACTTTTACTGAATCGCCATAAAAATCACCAAATTCTTTAATCGCCTGTATGGTTAAGAAGTTGAGTGGAATCCACACCGGTCCACGCCAGTTGCTGTTGCCACCAAACATATCACTTGTACTGTCGCCGGGATCGTATTGAATGGAATACGTATGTCCGTCGATCACTACCGAATAAGGGTTCTTTTCATGATCTTTTGATAATGCACGGATGCCACCCACCGATAAAAACTCTGCTTCATCCAGCAAACGTGCCAGTATGGCCAGCAAACGTTCACGTGGTACGAGTGAGATCAATATTTCTTCACTATCACTTTTCTCTTCATTTGGCCAAAAACGGTTTTTCGATTTACGGTAATTCTCAAACCAGTTGATGCGTTTTTTAAAATCGGTTAAACGAGCCAGACTGTTTTTATGAATAGTTGATACCGCAAACAAACTGGTCAATCCTACTGCCGATTTAATACGCAAAGGCTGATGACTTCCATCGTGCATCACCAACACATCGTAATAAAATTTATCTTCTTCGTTCCAGGTGTGTTGTTCATTTAGTGCTTCGGCTATCAGTACAAAATGTTCGAAGAAGCGAGTGGCTGTATCTTCAAACGCATCATCGTGCATGGCAATTTCCAAAGCAATGTCCATCATGTTCAATGCATACATCCCCATCCATGCTGTGCCATCGGCTTGCTCCAGCTGATGATTGCCCGGAATATGATGACTACGATTGAATACCCCGATATTATCCAAACCAAGGAAGCCACCTTGAAATAAGTTGTTGCCGTTTTCATCTTTCCGGTTGATCCACCAGGTGAAGTTGATCAGCAGTTTTTGAAAGATGCGTTTGAGAAACTGTATATCACCTTTACCCGTACGCTTCTTTTCAATATTGTACACATACCAGGCAGCTGTTGCATGCACCGGCGGATTTACATCGCCAAAATTCCATTCGTAGGCAGGTAACTGTCCATCGGGTTTCATGTACCACTCACGCATAATGAGTAACAGCTGATGTTTTGCAAACACCGGATCAACTGCTGCCATAGCAATACATTGAAATGCGAGATCCCAGGCTGCATACCAGGGGTATTCCCATTTATCGGGCATGGAAATCACATCGGCATTTTTCAGATGCACCCAATCGTGATTGCGTCCAAATTTTTTTCCATTGTTCACGGGAGTGATGCCGTCGGTTCCGTTGATCCATTCTTCTACGTCAAAGGCATAAAACTGTTTGCTCCACAACAACCCTGCATAAGCCTGGCGGGAAACACGTTTCTCATCGGCTGTCAATGAATCACTAATTACAGTTGCATAAAATGCATCAGCTTCTTGTTTACGTTGCTGAAATATATTTTGAAACCCTTCAGGAAATGCCTGATCAACATAACCATCTACCAACCGGCAGTAAATCGTTTTTGTTTCATGCGCCTTGCAATGCAATTCATAAACAGGCGAACATTTTGTACCGGCTTTTTTTTCCCGGAGCTTCTTCTTGTTTTTATTATTTATTACTGCATCATGAAATGCATCTTTCACAAAAACCGACTCATTCGGCGTACCATTCAGCTTTTCTTTATTTGTATCGTTTTCGGTAAACCAAAGATCATCTGACTTTGAAAAATAAAAATAATAATCACCCAAACGGTTATGCCATGCATGTACACATGAATCGTTTACAAATTCTACAACAGGCTTTAGCTCTTTTCCGTTATGGCTCCACTTATTCGAAAACCATAGTGTGGGTAATACTGTAATGTTTGCTGCCCGGTGATACCGATTTGTAATATCGATTTTGATAAACATATCGTTTGAATGCTGCTTGGCATATGTAACGTGTACATCAAAATAATGATTGTTTTTAAACACACCTGAATCCAGTATTTCAAACTCCGGCTCAAGTCGATTTCGATTTTTGTTTTCCTCGTATAATTTTTTGTAAGGAAACTGTCCCTGTGGATATTTATAGAGATACTCCATGTAATAATGTGTTGGTACATTATCAAGATAGTAGTATAACTCCTTTACATCTTCTCCATGGTTGCCGCTGTAATTACCCAATCCAAAAAGCCGTTCTTTTAAAATGGCATCCTTTCCGTTCCACAATGCCACACTGAAACAAAGGTTTTGAAAATAATCAGAGATACCTGCAATTCCATCTTCACCCCAGAGATAAGAGCGAAAATGAGAATGTTCAAATGGAAAGTAACCCCAGGCATCACCATACTCACCATAATCTTCACGCACCGTTCCCCATTGGCGTTCGCTGAGATAAGGACCCCACCGTTCGAGTGGAACTGCTTTATTTGCATTTTCTAAAAGTCGTTGTTGTTCCGCTGTCATACGTTTTCAGTTTAAATCAGCCATCATCATATATCTACTGCCGCCACACACATATCAGTCAGCAATATATTTTATTCTATGCTACAATGCATGCAGCATACTATTGCAAACGATTCCGGTTGTCAACTTTTTCTTGTGGGAGCAATCGAAGAGTGGTCGTTCTTCCTAAACAATCGAAAATGAATAAAGTTAAAGGAATTTTTTATGTAGTTGGTAGAGTACTTTCATTGCCTCAGCAGTCATGCCTTTTGTTGTATCCATCAT